>NZ_JBKWZF010000004.1:0-108446 GCF_046991905.1 Finegoldia sp.
GAGAAGCTCTTTGGAAATATGGATTATCATCGTGATGAGATAATATTTCTATTTTTGCAATTGAGCCTTCTTTTACTGTAACTCTTACTTTGATTGGCCCGTTGAAACCTTGTGCAACTCCTGTGAATTGACCGTCTTTTAGTTTTGCGTCATTTATTTTACTGCTGTTATTCGTTTTTGAATTATTTTCTGGGTTGTTTTGTGTTTTTTTGTTATTTTCTTTTTCTTGGTTTTTATTTCCAGAAGATTTTCCTTTAGAATTTTTTGATTTTTCCTTTGATATATTTGGCGCTACTCCTGCTTTTGACAATGCGTTGTTGACTGCATTTATAATTCCTCTGCTTGAGTATGTCGCTTGTGATACTGTATCCACTGCTTTCCCAGGTTTTCCAAGAATTTTCGAAATTACACGAGAAGCTCTTTGGAAATATGGATTATCATCGTGATGAGATAATATTTCTATTTTCGCAATGGATCCTTCTTTTACTGTAACTCTTACTTTGATTGGACCGTTGAAACCTTGTGCAGCTCCTATATACTGACCATCTTTTATTTGTTTGCTTCCTACGGAAATTTTTCCGACAAGATTTCTGATGCTTTTCTTGCCTGATTTTGCGTTTGGATTTACTTTTGAAATCTTCGCTTTTTCCTTGGAACCTGCTTGTGCCAACGCTTTGGATACTGCTTGTTTGATTGCGTTTGAAGATATCGTCGCTCCTGCAACAGAATCCACATTCACACTTCCTGTGCTTAAAATTCTGTCGATCACAGAAGATGCTCTGTTAAAATACGACGGCGTTTCGTTATTTGAAATCACATCAATATCAGTCAATTTGCCATTTTTTACAGTAACTCTTACCGATAATCTTCCGCCATAACCATTGGAACTTGCTTCGTACACTCCATCTTTTAGTCCTTTTGTGGCTACATTTTGTGTGTTATGTTTTTGTGTTTTTTGTGCTAGTTTTGGTGCTTCTTTTTTTGAACCAGCTTTATGTAGTCCATCTTCTACAGCATTTTTGATCGCTTCAGACGAAATCGTCGCTCCTGAAATCGAGTCCACATCTGTGTTTCCTTTTTCCAAAATCTGCGCAATAATTACAGATGCTTTTTCGTAATATTCAGGTGTTTCATTGTTTGTTACGACATTAATCGCCGACAACTCTCCATTTTTTATTTTAATTTTGACCTTGAAATCTCCACCGTATCCCTGGCTATTTCCTTCGTATTCTCCATCTTTTAATCCCTCTACATTACTACCAGATGCTATTTGTGTTTTGTTGTTTGTAGCGTAATTTATCTTGTGTTTTTTATTATAAGAAATAATAGAAAACGCCATCGCAACTGTTACTAATGTAGCAAGAGTAAAAGATAAATATTTTTTTAATTTATCTCTATCCATATTTTCCCTTTCTATAAGAAATTTTTGCGCATGATATCATCATAAAACTTTTTCAAACCTCATGGATGGTTTTGATTATCAATATCGCTTTTTTATTATAAAAAAATTTCTAAAAAAACACAACACTTTTTCTAAATAAATTTAATGTTGAATTATTTGATTTATTATTTTAACAAACAAAAACCACCAATAAAATTGGATAAATTCCAAAATTATTGGTGGCAATAATTGTCGTATTTTATTTTACAAACTAAACATATTATCGTAGTTGTTCATTTGAACCATTGCTAATCTGTAGATTGTTTCATTAACTGGTGCTTCAAGTCCAAGTTTTTTCGCTTGTCTTACGATTGCTCCATTCAAGAATTCTGCTTCAGTTTTTCTGTGTTTTTGTGTGTCTTGTGCTGCAGATGGCAATATATCTCCGTATTCTTCGAATGCATCTGTGACGTATTTTCTGAAAAGCTTGTCGCCGTCGAAATTGTAGCCCAATTTGTCAGTAACGGCTATGAATTCGTCTGAGATAGCTTTTAAAATTGCTACAGAATTTTCGTCAGTTCTAGTGTATTTTGTGGACAAATGCATTACTGCGCAAGGTAGGTTGTAGATTGCGTTGATGTATAATTTTCTCCACATAATTCTGTCTACATCTGGATTTAATTCTGTTTTGATGTCGTTCATGCTGAATGCTTTTTCGATTTCGTGGAACAATTTATCGTCGTGGTTTTCATTGATAGCGCCAAATATTACGTTGATTTTGTCGCTATCGTATCCTGCACTGATAACTCCTGGTTCTTCGATAGATGCAGAGATGAACATAATTCCTTGTGCGATGTTTTCTTCTTTGATGTACTTTTTCAAAATGTCGACATTGCCGATACCATTTTGAAGTGTCATTACGACTGTTTTGTCGCCTACGATGTTCATATTTTCAGTCAAAATCTTTTCTGTGTCGTATCCTTTTACAAGAATTACAACTACATCTTGGATTTCCAAATTTTCTGATGATGTACTAGCAGATGTTACTTTTACTGTGCTTTCGCCACCAGTTCTGTCGATAATTCTGATTCCATCTTTTCTAATTTTTTCCATGTGAGCTTCATATGGATCTACTAAATTGACTTCGTTACCAGGAGATTCGATTGCTTTTGCAAGCATACAACCCATTGCTCCTGCCCCTAAAATTGTAATTTTCAATTTATCTCTCCCTTTCAAATTAATTCTCTTGGATATATTTTAACACAGCTTGGTTAAGTTTTGGGATCATTTGTTTTTTTCTTGAAAGAAGTCCCTTTGCCAAGAATGAATTGTTGTCGATTTTAGTATCGAAGGCACCTGCTAATTGTTCTTGGAACATTCCAGAAACCAAAACTTCGCTTTCTTCTCTGAAGATATCTGTAAGAATTAGTACAAATGTAGCTTCTTTCTTGTCGTTTCTAATTTTGTTCATTTCTTCAAGTAAACTGTCTTTGATTTTGCCAAGATTATCCAAATCCATGGAGAAGATTTGTGCTACTCTACAAGTGTATGATTCGATGTTGAATGTCTTCACATCAGTGTTTAACAAATCTGCTGGTGATTTTCCTTCTAAAGATGTTCCTGCTTTGAACATTTCCATCGCAAATTCTTCTGGGTCGATGTTTGCGATTTTTGCCATTCTATCTAATATCATTCTGTCTGTTTCTGTTGCAGTTGGAGATCTGAACAACAATGTGTCGGAAATTATCGCTGAACACAACAATCCCGCTGTTTGTCTTGTAGGGACAATTCCTTTTTCCAAGAACATTTTGGAAAGAATTGTACAAGTTGAACCAACTGGTTCGTTTCTGAAATAAACTGGGTTTTGTGTAGCGACATTTGCAACTCTGTGGTGGTCAATGATTTCTGTGATGTCGCAGCATTCCATATCATCAACTGATTGGTTTCTTTCGTTGTGATCCACCAATATTAGCTTTTTCTTTTCTTCGTTAATAACGTGATATCTGGAAATATTTCCCACAACTTTGTTTTGATTATCCACTACTGGATATGATCTGTATCTTGTTTTGGACATTGTGTTTTTGACATCTTCAACAGTGTCTGTCAATGTGAAATTAACCACTTCATCTCTTGTCATTACGTAATTTACCGGCACAGATTGTGGAAGAAGACGTGCTGCCATGTATGTTTGAAACTCTGTAGAGATTACAATGATGTCTTTTTGTTTTGCCTTTTGTAACAACTCATCATTTAATTTGTTGCCACCAGTAAGTATAATCATGGACACATTCTTGTCTATGGCATCTACTTGTGAGTCTTCTCTGTTGCCCAAAATCACAATATCATTTTCTTCCAAATACTTTGCCATTTGTTTTGGATCCATCGCTCCAACAACCATTTTGCCTGACAAAGCTCTGTCTTCTGCTGGAATATTCAAAATATTTGCACTCAAAACGTCGATGATGTTTTCAACTGGAGTATTTGAATGAGATAGGATTTGGTCATCCCACACATCCATGTAGCATTTTGTAATGTCTGACAAGGACACAACTCCAAGAAGTCTTTCTTCAATGTCGATTACAGGCAAACTAGCTACCTTTTTTTCTTGCATCAAATTCATCGCCTTGTAAAGACTTGCATGTTGCGATACGCACATTGCAGCATCAAAGCTAATGTCTTTGATTTGTGGCTTCATAGAATCCATGAAAGTTGGAGCTTCTACTCCGAAATAATCCAACACGAATTGAGTTTCCCTGCTAACATCGCCAATTCTAATAGCCTCGATGTTTTCCACGCCAGTTCTTTTTTTCAACTCTTGATAAGCTAACGCCGCACAGATAGAATCCGTATCAGGGTTTTTGTGACCAGTAATATATATTTTGTCCATAATTTCTCCTTCATAAAAATCAACCAAACATTATTTTTCTGCCGATTGATTGTTTAATTTTATTTTCCTAACCTTTATGATTATATACCAATCTTTTGATAATTTAAACACTTATTGTAAAAAATTTTGTATTTGAGATATAATAACTTAAAGGAGAGAGATAAATGGACAAACTTTTAATCGTAGTAGACTTTCAAAATGATTTCGTAGACGGAGCATTGGGCTTTGACGATGCATCCAAATTAGAAGACAAAATCTGTGACAGAATCAAAAAAGCAAGGGAAGATAACGAACAAATAATCTTCACATTCGATACTCACGAAGAAAATTATTTGAACACACAAGAAGGCAAATTTCTTCCAGTAGAGCACTGCATCAAAGGAAGTAACGGACACAAATTGTATGGAAAAGTAGCTGAATTAGTAGAAAAAGAAGACATACTCATCGAAAAACCAACATTTGGTAGCATTGAACTTTGCGATTACTTAAGAGAACACGAATTTTCTGAAATAGAATTGTGTGGACTTGTATCCAACATCTGCGTACTTTCCAACGCAATACTCGCCAAAACATTCAACCCAGAAGCAACTGTAATAGTCGACAAGAACTTGACTGATAGCTTCGATGAAAAACTAAACAAAGAAACATTCGACATACTCAAAGGAGTACAAGTCGTAGTAAAGTAAAATAGCAGCCATGAGCTGCTATTTTTGTTTTCTATTTTATATTGTCAATATCATACAATAACCTTTATTGGTATTTTTATCATACAAATATAATTTTTTTGTTCCATCTTCTTCAATATACTTATAAAGTATATGCTTTGAATTTTTTAATTTCTCAATATCTACTTTTAATTCTTGTATTTGATTGTTTTTTTCTTGTTTAGATACCACCATAGTCTCAAAATTATTATCAAAAATCTGATCGAGTTCGTCATTCTTTTGCCTAAAATCTTTGAGATTATCCTGACTCTTCAATGAAAAAGAATATATGTCAAATCTATCATTTCCGAAACCTCTATCGCTTTTAAATTTTATTGTATAATCTTCAATTGATGAACTCATTTCAGATAAATCACTAATAGTCTTATTCGATTTTGCAACATATATTATACATAACACTACCGCAATAAAAGCAAGTATTAACGTTAAAATTATTTTTCTTGTTTTCATAGTAGATTTTAATGATATACTTAACTACTAATTGTCTATTTTATATTGTCATCTGAATAACCGATTGATATGTTTTCATTGAGGACGTATTCTTTGGCTGCTTTATAGTCTTGGTTTTTGTTGAATTCCAACAACTTATCTTCGTGTTGTTTTGTTACGTCTTTGCCATCTTGAGTCAATACCAAATGTTCTTCGTCCTTGGCAAACTTTTCTAATGTAGCTTTAATTAAAGTATCGTCTTCTTTTTCCGGATTTTCTTGTACGTATCTTTCAATTATTCTATGAGTGTCTGCGTCGTCAGCCTTTGTCATGTTAGTTAGAAAATACGCATTGCACACAAGTGATATTGCAAAAAGTATTGACACAATTGTAAATTTTTTATCATTTTTCATGATACTCCTCCTTTTGTGAAAACCTTTTTATTAAACTTAAACACCTATCCCAAAATATTTTTACAATTTATTGTATTCTTTTGTTAAGCTATCTCTCAACATTTCAATATTTTCCAAATATTCATACGTTGAATCGTACACTTGGTTGATTTCTTTTCTGATTCTCCAATCTGTGAACGGATTGTCGAACACAATGTCTAGCATAAAATCTTTCATTGAATACAAATCACCGAAGTCTTCCAATTCCACGTGAATGTCTGACAATTCTTTTTTTAATCTAAGTGAAAGATTTTCGATTAAGTGAAGTTTGCTTTGTGCTTTTTCCATTTTGCTTCTCTTGAAAAAACCAATCATGCCATCGCCGAATATAAAATCTGCCATAGCCCAGTTTTTCGCTGATTTCAAATCGTTAAGTACATCTTCAAGTTTTATTATTAAATCGTCACACACATCAATTGCTTCTTTTATTTCTTGTTTTTGCATAGTCTACTCTCCTTCTTATACAATATTTACCACAAATATCGTCAATTTATTCACTATTTGACATTTTGTAACAATTTAAAAAATCCACCAGATTTTACAACCTAGTGGACTATTTTATACCATTAATTTTTTATCTCCATTGTACACTTCATCTATTATCGCAGATCCTATGCACACTTCGCCGTCGTAGAACACTGCTGCTTGTCCTGGTGTTACAGCTTTCGTGTCGTCATATGTGACTTCCACATGCGTGTCGTCGATGAATTTGACGTGCGCTTTGATGTCTTTTTGTCTGTATCTGAATTTTGCTGTGCAATCGAACTCATTTCTATCCAAATGATTTAGCGATGTTTCAAATTGGCTTGCGTATAATTTGTTTGAATACAATAGTGGGTTGTCTTCTCCTTGGCATACTATTAATTCATTTTTCTCCAAATTCTTTCCACACACAAACCACGCTGCTCCGTCTCCGCCAATTCCAAGCCCTCTTCGTTGACCGATTGTGTGATACATAAGTCCGTTGTGTTTGCCCATTATATTTCCATCGACATCTACTATGTTTCCTTGTTTTGCTGGTAAATAATGTGACAAAAATTCATTGAAGTTTCTCTCTCCGATGAAACAAATTCCCGTAGAATCTTTCTTGTCAGCCGTAGCCAAGTTATATTTCTTCGCTATCTCACGCACTTCTTTTTTTTGAAGTTCTCCAACTGGAAACATTACGTTTTTGATTTGGTCTTGTGTAAGTTGGCTTAGAAAGTACGTCTGATCTTTGTTATTATCAAGCCCACGAAGTAGCTTCACTCCGTCATCACCTCGTTCAATTCTCGCATAGTGACCCGTCGCCACATAATCTGCGCCCAGTTTCATCGCAAAATCCAAGAACGCTTTGAATTTGATTTCCTTGTTGCACATTATGTCGGGATTGGGAGTCCTGCCTTTTTTGTATTCGTCCAAGAAATAAGTGAACACTCTGTCGTAGTATTCTTTCTCAAAATTAATCGAATAATAATCTATGCCGATTTCATTCGCAACAGTCACCGCGTCCTTGTAATCTTCTTCTGCCATGCAGACGCCATCATCATCAGTTTCGTCCCAATTTTTCATGAAAATTCCCACGACATCATATCCTTGTTGTTTCAACAAAAGTGCTGCCACTGACGAATCCACGCCCCCACTTATTCCTACTACTACTTTTATTTTCGAATTATCCATTGTATTTTCCTTTTTCGTACAAATCATTTAACACATTTACCGCTTTCAATATTTCTTCTTCTGTATTTTTAAATCCAAAGCTAAACCTCACCGAATGTTCTGCCCTTTGTCCGTCGTACATATTTTCAATCACATGTGAATTCGTGATGCTACCTGCAGAACAAGCAGACCCCGCCGACACGCAAATTCCGTGCATATCCAAATAAGTCAACAAAAAATCATTCTTCTCAAATGGAATGTACAAGTTCAAAATATGAGATGCAGAATTATCCACATTGCCATTAATTTCATAATCAAAATGGATATTTTCAATGAAAATCTTCTTCAAATTTGCAATGTACTCACGTTCTTCTGCAGATTTTAAAAGAGATTTCTCCAAAGTATAAGCCCCCATCACAAAAGAAGTGCCACCTCTTCTGTAATTTTCTTGCTCACCTGCATAAATCAGATTATCCAAATCCTTCCTTATATACAACACGCCGAATCCGTTGAGTCCTCCTAGTTTGTGTCCTGAAAACGACAACGAATCGCAGTGCAAATCCTCAACATCGACATCCAAATGACCCACGGATTGAGTCGCATCGATATGATACCAAATCTCCGTATCCTTCAAATATTCTCCAAGTTTTTTCACAGGTTGAATAACTCCCGTTTCATTGTTTACATGTTGAAGAATAATTAGCTTTGTATTAGGTGCGATATTTCGAATAATTTCATCGCAATCAACCACACCGTTTTGTTGTGCATCTATCAAAATTACATTAGATTTGTTGTGATCTAGTGGATTCAAAATAGATGGATGCTCTATTCGTGATGTGATAATATCGTAATTCTCATAAGAAAAATTATTGATAATATAATTGTTGGATTCACTCGCACCGCTTGTGAACACAATCCTATCATCAGAAGTATTCAAAAACTTCGCAATCTCGTGACGGGAATTCTCCAAAGTCTTCTTCGCAAGTCTTCCCATTTTGTGAATACTATCAGCATTCGCATCAAAATCCGTCATATTATTCATAATATATTCAATAAGTTCCACCCTTTTCAAAGATGTCGCCGCATAATCCAAATAAATCATAATCTAACCTCACTTACTGCTATTATACTATAGTTTTTCAACAAAAAAATCAACACCAACAATTTCACAATAAAAAACCTCAATGCGTATTTACGCATCAAGGTTTATCGATAATTTCAAATCTATTCTTTTAAATCTTCGTAATTCAAATGTCTAAGTTCTCTCTTCTTTTTAAAATCTTTCAAGAAAACAAACATTAAAACCATACACACAAGCATTACAATTCCAAAAATCGAAGAAAAACTTTGAACCACAGCCTCATTCGAAGAAATAACCATGCTGAAAGTGTTGTTAATCGTGTGAAGAAGAATGGATGCGTAGATGCTTTCTGTGTAATAATACACCGCACAAATCACAATCCCTCCGATTAATGCATACGCTCCTTGGAACAAATTAAAATGGAACACTCCGAACACAATCCCATTCAGAATAATCGCCCATTTATAAGGAAGAAGTCATTCGTTTTCTGTGAATAAAGTCCCACGCAACATCAACTCCTCTGAAATCGGAGCGAAAATCGTAATAGCAAGAACCGACAACATCATATTGCCCTTCATCAATTCTTCTGACGCCTTGTTGTACACATCAAGGCTTGCAACAATTTGTGGGAAAAACTTACTCAAATACATCATCAAAGCAACAGTAATATTGATAAGACCCATAAGACCAATTCCCACCACGAAAAGCTTCACGATTTCAGAAAAAGAAATCTTTCTTTTCTTTAAGTAATCCCTATTGTATTTCGTTTGAAAAATCTTCGTTCTAAATTTAATGATTAAAAGGAAAATAATAATCCTCAGGATTTGTCCACATAGAAGAAAAGCCGCCCCGTTTTTCGTATAAAAATCTTGGAAATTACCATCAAATCCTACAAATTTGGCAACAACTCCTCCAATCACTCCAACAACAAGCTCTGGAATTACGAACAAAAGTAAAAGGATAACTCCTTGTAAAATCGCAATCAAAAGATTAGAAAATTTTAGTTTTTTTGTATTCTCCATAAAAACCTCCAGTTAATTATATATACCCAAATTTTCTTACAATAAAAAAATCAAGCACAAGGCTTGATTGATTTAAGCTTTTGATATGGCTTGATTTGCCATTTTGATTTCTGGATTTGGTAGTTCTACTTCGAATTGTCCTATCAAAAATGATGATATTACAGTTGTCAAAAGTGAGAACATAATTCTGTCAACTGGAATGTATAAAAGTGACAGTGCCAACACTGTTATATCAGAGAACAAATACGCTAATGATATTTTGAGTCCCGATTTTGTGGATATCGTCATTGCTAAGGCGTCGTCTCCACCTGCTGCTCCACCTTCACTTACTACAAGTCCGCATCCTAATCCGATGCAGATTCCTCCGACAATACTTGCTAACAATGGCATATCGTACATACTTGGTAACACTGGCCCTATAATATTGAAAAATTTCGCAAATACGGCAAATGATATTGTGGCTACGAAAGCTTTCTTCACAAAATCAAATCCCATTATTGAAAATCCAAGAACGTAGCAGCTCACATCCAATACTACTGATGTTATTGATTGATCCAATCCGAAGATTTTGTTCAAGAACAACATCATTCCGAGCACTCCGCCCTCAGTTACGCCTGATTGTTTATGTACGTTCACTACTGCGAACGCCATTATTGCACATCCTAGGATTATTTTAAGTAATCCTTTTTTTGTTAATCCGAAAAATTTTAGCATTCTACTAAGCATTTTATCTTCCCCCGTTTAGAAATTAGGAAGTTAAAATTGACCACGAAAAAAAGACTGCGGTTCAAGTTTAACTTGCCTTTGCAATCTCTGGTTTTGATGCTTTTTTGTTTGCTGATTTTTTCTTGTAAAAACTCTGAACCTTATTGTTCTTTTTAGCCTATAAGAGTATCACATCAGATCCTTTCCAGGCTCTTTATCGAGCAATAGTCATCAGATAAAAACTACCAAATATTTATTTGGTACCCATAGATAAATAATTACAGAGATATTGTATACCACTTTTTAATAATTGTCAATATCTTTAGTAAAAAATGAGCTAATTTTCTTGAAAAATTTTCTAATTTTTGTGATGTTTGCAATTTCTCTTTAATATTTAAATCTTAAAGCGAGAATGATTTTTTTAAAATCGAGTAGGAGATAGATGATTCATTCATCTACCGTCCTCTAACACCACCACGTACGGTTTCGTATACGGCTGTTCTACAGTTTAATATGAACATTACTTAGTTCATTTTTTGTATTTTCTTTTGAGTTAATCTTTTCATGACTGTGTCCAGCTAATTTATTTTCACTTTCCGAGTTATCTTTGATTAGTCTGGTTAATTTTCTACCTTCTTTGTCATGATTAGTTTCTTTCATAAATTTATACCTCCTGTAGTTCAGTTTTCCTAAGTCTACCTAGTACTATGACTTCTGCTGACTTCTCACTATTCGTTATTACTACTTTTGCGCTAGTGAGACCTCCTCGAGTAAGGGCATATTCTTTCCTCTCATATATCTTCCACATTTACATTTACGTATTTCGTGTAGTTATTGGACTTTGCTTTGTTGTGCAAGTTTATTCTACGTAACTGCCTTATGTGATTTCTATTCGTCAGACCAAGAGTTTGCCTAGTGCTTCCTTCAGATTCCACCTCACAATGGACACGCTTGCCTTCGGATATCTGTTTCCCACTACTGGGCACACTTAGGACTTACACCTGTTAGAATATACTCATGCCGAGCGCACATAAAAAACCCCAAAAGTTACAAAACTTTTGAGGCTTGATTGTCTTAGTTTAATAAGTTTCTTTGAAGATTTCGAAGAATCCTTGTGGATGGTCACATGCTGGACATTTCTTAGGTGCTGTTTTACCTTCGTGAATGTAGCCACAGTTGTTACATTTCCATAAGTATACTTCTTCTCTTTCGAATACTTTTTCTTTTTCGATGTTTTCTAATAATTTTCTGTATCTTTTTTCGTGAGCTTCTTCAACTTCTCCGATTTCAGTGAATACACGTGCGATTTCCTTGAATCCTTCTTCTTCAGCGATTTTGGAGAATTCTGGATACATTTCAGAATTTTCGAAGTGTTCTCCTTCTGCTGCTGATTTAAGGTTACTCTTAGTGTCTCCTAAATGAACTGGGAATCCTGCTTCGATTTCTATTTCAGCATCTTGTAAATCTTCACTCAAAAATTTCATGAATCTTTTTGCGTGAGCCATTTCGTTTCTTGCTGTTTCTTCAAATATCATAGAAATTTGAACGTATCCTTCTTCTTTTGC
The DNA here is from genome assembly GCF_046991905.1 of Finegoldia sp. NCBI lineage: Bacteria > Bacillati > Bacillota > Tissierellia > Tissierellales > Peptoniphilaceae > Finegoldia > Finegoldia sp. The sequence goes on from NZ_JBKWZF010000004.1 coordinate 11,886, forward strand.
TGTTTTAGCAAAATATGTATAACGCATATTTGCTTGACTTTCCCCTGCAAATGCTGCCATTAAATTAGTAGCTGTTTTTGTACCTTTTAAGCTTGCCATAAATTTTCCCCCTTGTAAATTTGAATGAATTTAACAATTCATTTCTATTAATACTATACCACAAACGTGGAATTTTATCACATTACATTTCAGATTTGTTCAAGTTTAAATCGTTAATAATCCCCTTTGTTCCAACTTTTATAATCGTTGGAGAGCCTTGTTCGATAATTTCTTCCTTTTTTATAGTAGGTTGTCCGTTGACATCTTCAAAGTACAGTTTCTTGATCGTGGGCGTTCCTTTTTTTATTATGATTTCTTCTCCTTGAGATAAATTATTGTCGTAAATCTTTTCGATTTCTGGATTTTCCTCGACAATCGCCACGTCTTCTCCGTATTTTTTCACACAAATCACCTCTGTAAATATTATACATTATTTTCATTTATTCACTAAATTTATAAATAGTGTGTCATTTATTTGATTTTACAATAAATGAACAGCTAAAACTATGATAAAATAAAGATATAGTATTAATGGATGAATCAAGAACAAAAGTATAATTTTAAGAAAAGGGATGACTTTAATGAAAAAATTTAAGATTTTGGCATTATTATTAATGGCAAGTTTGGTTTTCGCAGGATGTTCTAAGGAAGATAAAAAGGAAACAACTTCTACAGAACAAAAAACTGAACAAAAGACTGAAGAAAAGAAAGAAGAAAAAACAGAACAAAAAACTGAAGAAAAGAAGGAAGAAGCTCAAGAACCAACAGCTGATAATCCTATGATTGTTGACGAAGCTAACAAACAAATCAAAGTTTACGCTGAAGTTAATGATAAATTCAAAAAAGAAAGCACAATGCACGCTATCGTAGCAAAATCTGGTAAGAACAACGGACAATCTATGTTTGTATCTTATGCAAACCAAAATGATTTGTACGATGCATTGGAAAAAATCGGTGCAAAACCAGGTAACAACGTTACTATGGATAACATGGGAAAAGAAGCCGTTAAAGGTGACAAGATTGACCTTACTTTCAAATTCCAAGGTTCTGACAATGAATTAGGAATCAACGATGTTATCAAAGATTCTTCAGGAAAAGAATTAGACATCAGATTTGGTGGTAACCAAAAACCAGCAAAAGATATGAACACAGGCTGCATGACTTGCTTACAAAGTTGTCCTTTGGGAATAACTTCAAACGCAAATCAATTAATCGGCGCAGATGAAAAAGGCGGAGTAAAATACACTTTGGCTGATTCTGTTCCAGCTGACAAAACACCTGTTGTTATCACTTACAAATTAGCTAACTAACCATTTCATTTAAAATTCTCTATTTAAAAAGGTAGGCTTCATGCTTACCTTTTTAATTTTTTGTAATGCAATTAAAAAACGCCCACAATAGTGAGCGTTATTTTATAAGAAAACAATGTTTGTCGTTTCTATCCAATTTACTGCTATGTTGTAGATGAATAGTCTTACAAATCTCAATCCAATGTACAACGACATGAATGTGATTATTATGTAAGGTAGTTTCTTAAATTCAAAGTTTGTGATGGTAAGTCCTATGAAAAACAACAATATTAAAAATGCTTCTACTATTACGATGTAGACTCCAAATGGATAAAATGCCATGGAGATTGCCGCTTGTAGCATTACTAAAAGCAATACGCTGTAGTTTTCATCTTTTCTCCAGTCATCTTTTACGAAAAACTTATTAGCTATTCGATAAATTATTTTGAATTTTATAATTGAGAAGAAATATATGAACACAGTTCTAATTGCAAAATAAATGTAGCCTATGAGATAATTTCTGCTAATGAATGAACTTATGTCAAAGCTTGAATAATAGTCCAGAATTGCAGTGATGACAAATGCCAATAACCCCATTTTAAGTAAACCGTGTTTTGTGTTTTTGAAACGATTTTTGGGAAGATCCAATGTTTCTCCCATAAACTCAAAAATCTCGTATGTGATGTCCAAAAGCTCAGAATGTTTGCTTTTCATTTCATCAATTTTATTTAATTTGTTCATAAGCAAACCCTCCCTTTTCGCTTATCATATTTATATTATACATCATTTCAAAGATTAGTTTCAATCATTCCATCGATTATTTGTAATAACTACCTGCAAACTCGTATTTCTTGCTCTTGTATACAGTTGTATCTCGTGTAAATTTTATGTCGACATCTTTAGTTGACAGATATTCTCCTTTTACTGTGTAATTCATTGTACTGGGATTTTTCAAAACCAGCACTCCATTTACTGTAATTTGCGGAAGTTTATTCGTGTTTTCGTTTTCTACAAAATACACGTTATTTTTATCGATGAATACACCGTCTATTGTAACGTCGTTAAATATTGTAATTTCTTCTGAATCTACAAGCACGTTTTTTTCTGTTGTTGAAAATTCTACTAATTTAGTCAGGAATTCTTCATCTATCTCAATTTTGTTATCATCAGAGTTTTCCGTATCTTTTTGTTGGGATTTTTCTTGTACAAATTTCTTGAATTTCTCATCGACAATATTTTTATCTATGTAGTATGTCTTGTTATCATGTGAAAATATAAAGCAATGTTTTATCCCAATACTTTTCTTACCTTCGGTGATTTCCTGCAACAATTCATCTATTTTTTCTTCTGATATAATTCTTTTTTCAAAAGGATTCGTCCTTTTATACACCATTCTAATAGTCACCCTTGAACCATTAACTTCCGGATAATTTTCGGTATTTTCGGCAACTCTATCTCTTGGATACTCACTTGTAAACGAAAAAACTTTAGTATCTCCTTCTTTTTCTGTAAAAAAGTTGACCTCTGTTGGTCGACTGAATTCAGGCATATCTGCAGTCTGAATATCAAATTTTCCATTACCAGAATTTTCCTTCAACTTTTCGTTAAAAAGATTTCTTTTATCGATGATTCTGGTTTTTGAATAAGCAATCGCCTTGGCTTGAATGTAGTCGTATTTGTAGGAGTTGACAGTTCTGATATTTTTCACTTGAACTATCAAAAACGCAATGACAATCATCAACACGAATATCATGTATAGCGCATAAATGCTAATGTAGGCTTTGGATTTTCGTTTCATTTTACCTTATCTCCGATGTAGACTACCAGTTTCTTTCCATTTTCTTTTAAATAAATGTAGTTGTCGTCATGACTAAATGTGAAATCATCACCGTTGTCCTTGATTTTATTCTGAGTTATCCTACCGTTGGGCCCGTGTTCTTTTAAATCATCAAAACTACTAGGATCTGTAAAAGCGTATCGTATGATTTTGCCGTTTTCTTTTGTAAAATACACATAGTTTTGCTTATCATCAATGTATTTTACTAGGACAAATCCCATTGATTGGTCAAAATGAGTCCAATTTGGCTTTTCTGTAATTACAGACCTCGACCTTTCGATTTCATTTTTTATGTAATATGCGCAGTGGTCGACATCGTCCACGTTATTTTTCAGAGTAAAACTCGACTGCATAATTTTAAAATTAGTCTTAAATGATAGGAAAATCACACCCAACACTACGGAGAATATGAACAAACTCACCATAACTTCAAGCAACGTAAATCCCCTACTTTTCTTTGTAAAATGACACATCTTTCGTGATATCTCCATTAGTTACACTGACATTTATCTTAACCAAATCCCCCACATCATCCTTTGTTACAACGACTTTTGAATGCTCATCAACAATTGAATCATCCACATCATCGTGAGCTTTCATATATTCCACAGAATTGTCCAAATCACGTAGCACAACATTTTCAGTGTAGGATTTATCTTGCATGCTAATCACATTTTTAAGCTGTGGATAGTACACTACGACACAAAGACTCACCAAAAACAATGCAAACAAAACCTCAAGCAGTGTAAATCCCTTATTTTTTCGTCTCATCCACATCCACTCTCCCTGTCGCTATGTAACAATTTATCCTGTATGTTTTGTTTTTCGTTTCGTAATAAATAGTCGGAAAATGTGTTGCTGCAGATGACTTGGATATATTTGCGCCGATATTTTCAAGGTCGAACGTACTTGCCCTGTCTTTATTTAATCGAAATGTCCCGTTTTTCAATTCTCTTTTTGCTATAAATTCACCTTTGTTAGAATCGTAAAAATAATAGTAATTTGTGTCGAATCGAAATTGAATACTTCTTCCCGAATTCATCGCAACACTTCTGGCACTTTTCAAATCGCTAACAAGCGTATTAATCTCTTTTCTACTTGCAACATCAGTTTTGAAGTCGTATTTTAAAACGCAAGTCATAATCACAACAGAAATAATGAATAGGCTCACCATCACCTCTATTAAACTGAATGCCTTAGCTTTCATTTTGAATCTAGAAAACATTTCCCATCACCACATACAACAAAAAAGAAGACCAAATCACAGGAATAAATGCAATCTCCTCATTATCTTCTTTTCTTAGAATATAAATCAAAGCCCTGATTCCACTAATAATCCCAAGATAAAACACAAAACTCACCAAATCAGTGAAACTTTTGCTCATACCAAGTCCTAGAATAATCAAACAATCCACATTACCCATAAACTTTTCCTTAGTGAAAAAATTAAGCATCAAAATAACCAATAATAGCAGAAAACTCGTCAGAAAAAAACTCGAAAACACAGAAACAATAATGCTACAAATGATGAAAAACAAAACATTAATCCAGTACACCTCATTAGTTTTGAAATCATCAACCATCATGTCGCTACAGCCAAGTAATAAAGCAAAGTCGTAGATTGATGTTGTATTCGTAATGCGGAAAATCGCATACAAAAATACCGAAATCAACACAAACACTCCAACGTTTTTAATGGACAATCTCTTCAAATATAAATCCATCAAACATTTAGCTATCAACATCAAAACTATTATGGTTTCCATATTTTCCTCCATAATAATATTATATTATATTTTTAGCTAAAATAAACATTTTATTGTAAAGTATTGGTTAATTTCGATCGGTAAAGCTAGTCAATTATTTTACGTAAATAATCGCTGTCTAATACACGAATTTCCATTCCTTCTATGTAAATCGCCTTGTCTTCATCAAATTTTTTCAATTAATAAATTTGAGTAGTTCAAAGCGGTGTTTGCTTTGAACTTTTTTCATCGAAAATATTGCAAATTTGTTCAATTTATTGTATCATACAGTATACTCAAATTTTAAGGAGGACTAATGGATATAAATAAAAGATTTGAACACGATAAATTAAAGAAGTTTCAGATATTTAACGCGGCTCAACTAAAATACATTGCGTTTACATCGATGCTGATAGATCATGTTAACAACTCGATTGTAACGCATTTTTTAAATGGAAAAGGAGCATTGTTGTATATCTCGAACTTTCTATCGATATTAGGAAGAATTGCATTTCCTATTTTTATATTTTTCATTGTTGAAGGTTTTTTCAAGACACACAACAGGGCGAAATACCTCAGAAACTTGGTGATATTCGGGATAATTTCCGAAGTTCCGTTCGATATTTTCACATCAAAGGTATTATTCGATCCGTATTGGAACAATATGATGTTCACGTTGGCTTTGTGTCTTGTAACTGTGTGGATAATTGATTATATTAAAGATAAGTTTAAAAACAGGATACTTTGGTACGTTTTCTCTGTAATAATCGTCGCTGTTTTCGGATTTTTGGCAATGTATTTGAGCTTGGACTACGATTATCATGCGATAATTCTCGCTTACTTGTTCTACATTTTCTACGACAAGCCAGTGATTTCCGCTGGGCTTGGATATTTGTCGATTATCAAAGAAGTGTATTCCTTCTTGGGATTCGCCTTTACTGTGACTTACAACGGAGAACGTGGAAAACAAAACAAATTGGTAAATTATCTATTCTATCCAGTTCATATACTGATACTTGGACTTATTAGAATGTATTTTAATTTTTAATTGGGAACTTGCTATTTGCAAGTTCTTTTTTATTGCAAATCTCTTTTACAAATGCAATAAAAGGTGTATAATTAGTACCTTGGAGGCCAAAATGTTCGTAGCAAATACTTATGAAGAACTTATAAATATGGAAAATATAATATTTGTCGATGTTAGAAGCGAGTACGAGTTTCAGAAAGAAACTATACCAGGATCTATTAATATTCCGATACTAAACAACGACGAAAGAGTGGAAATCTCAACGATTTACGATGCAGGAAATCACGAAACAGCGAAAAAATTGGCGATAAGATATGCATCTGTAAAACTTGAAGACATTTACGTAAAGTTGTCTGATTTGAGTAAAAATCACAATGTGTGCTTATTCTGCTACAGAGGATCTATGAGAAGTACGGTGCTTTTTAATATAATGAAATCCATGGGGCTTGATATTTACAGGCTAAAAGGAGGATACAAAGCTTATCGTAAACATGTTATTGAAAACTTAGATAAGCTTATCAATTCACACGAATACGTAAATATCAAAGGCTACACTGGTGTTGGCAAGACAGAAATTCTGAATATTTTAGAAAATTCTCACAAAAATGTCCTCAACTTGGAACAACTTGCAAATCACAGAGGCTCCATCCTCGGAAATGCCGGATTGGAAAATCAACCATCGCAAAAAATGTTCGAAAGTTTGTTGTTCGATAAGCTAAAAAGTTTCGATGATGAACCTGTTTTTGTGGAATGTGAAAGTAGCAAAATAGGAAGTGTGAATATTCCTAAATCATTAAGGCAAAAATACAACAATTCAACTCACCAAGTGATGATTAACTGTGAACTTGAAGAAAGGATAGCGAGAATTAAATCAGATTATTTGAAAAATCCCGATGCCATTGATGATATCAGAAAGGCTATTACTTACCTATCCAAATACATCGGTCAGTCCAATTCTAAAATTCTACTTGAAAAATTAGACGATGAAGACTACGATTATGTGATAGAAAGTTTGATTACGAAATACTACGACATCAATTACGCAGTCAAATCAAAAGATTTTGAGCTAGAAATAAATAATGAAAATAGCGAAAAATGTGCTAAAGAAATAATGAAATTTTATGCAAAATAATTCTGTATAAATATGTGTTTTGAGTACAACAAAAGCAGATGCCATATAAGACATCTGCTTATTTTTATTTTTTGTAAGTTATATCGTTTCTCTTTGCAACTCTTTGTATGTTTTTTTGGTGAGTTTGTAATCTTTTAAGCCTTTGATCATAGACTTTGTCGATTCTATCGTGGATTAGATCGAGCTTTTCAGCGCTTTCAACTCTTTCATCCAACAAAGTTTTGAGCTTTTCTTTGAGGTTGGTTTCTCTTTCAATTCTGTCTTCTAATATTTTGGCGCTGTTTTCTATGAAAGATTTCTTGATTTCCACTTGTTCTATCCTGTCACGAAGTGCACTTTTAAGTCCCGACAAATCAGCTTCAAGTGTTTGTGATCCTTCCAACGCTTTGAGCTCAATATCTTTTTTAACTTCGTACAAGTAAGCTTCCATTTTTTCTTGGTATTCAATTATATACCTAAATCCATAAGCTTGTTTTACTGAAATTACAACATCTACTGAAAAAATAGCTATAAGAATGTAAATCACGAAGTTGTAGTTGCTGTTTTTGATTTTTTCAGTAAGTTCAAGTATGTATTTATTGGAATAATTCATCATGAATATGGACATAACTCCGAAAAACAGTGATGATCTGAGGCATATCAGCCCTTTTATGTTCATAAATCTTTCTGTGTAATCCCAATATCTTACTTTGAATATTTTTTCAATTAAATATCCTGTTATAAACTCCAATGCCGTTGCGATTATAAGTCCCGAGAAAAATATTACGATGTAAGAATCGTTAAATCTCTCTATTGCGTGATCAACAAAAAGTGTGATGAACACTGCTCCAAACCCATATATTGGAAGTAATGGGCCGTATAAGAATCCCCTGTTTGTGAGTTTCTTTTGGTTAAAGCTCACCCAGATCACTTCCCAAATATACCCAAAAACTGCATAAAAGAAGAACATATATATGAAATTAATTAACTCCATTTTATCTCCTTAAAGACAAAGATAGGCTTTCACCTATCTTTGTGTTTTTGATTTATTTTTGTATATTGCTGTATAAATTAAGTGTATAATTATTGCAAACGCAAATGGCATATATATCCTTGTGAATGAAAATTCTTTCAGATATTTTACAATCGCCATTATGGATACTGCCGCACTTGCAATCAAATACAATCTCAATTCTTTCAAAGATGATATGTCCTCATCTCTTCTGTCGAAAATCATTTTAGTCACGACTAATAACGATGCTACGAAAACTACTAGCATAATTCTTGTTAAGTTCTTTCCTGATATTGCTATTTCCACTAGAAATCCCGAGAACAACAAGAATACGACATATGTTATTAGTGTGAATAGTCTGTTGTTTTTCACGTTATAATGCTTGAGCTGCTGTGATTAGAGCTAGTTTGTATACGTCTTCTTCATTACATCCACGAGATAAGTCGTTAACAGGTTTTGCCATTCCTTGAAGGATTGGTCCTATTGCTTCGAATTTGCCTAATCTTTGAGCGATTTTGTATCCGATGTTACCAGCTTGTAAATCTGGGAATACGAACACATTTGCGTGTCCCGCTACGTTTGAACCTGGAGCTTTTTGTTTTCCTACAGATTCCACGATACTTGCGTCAAATTGTAATTCTCCGTCGATTGGTAATTCTGGTGCCATTTCTTGGGCAAGTTTAGTAGCGTTGGCAACTTTTTCTGCAAATGGGTGTTTTGCAGATCCTTTTGTGGAGAATGAAAGGAATGCAACTTTTGGATCGATGTCGTAAAGTTTTGCAGTTTCAGCACTTACAACTCCAACTTCTGCCAATTGTTCTTCTGATAATTCTATGTTGATGGCAATGTCAGAGAATACGTATCTTTCGCCATTTGGTCCTATCATTACCATAGCTCCTGATACAAGCTTAGTGCCTTCTTTTGTCTTGATGATTTGAAGTGCTGGTTTTACAGTGTCTCCAGTTGAGTGAACTGCTCCTGATACAAGACCGTCTACTTCGTCGCAATAAAGCATCATTGTTCCGTAGTAATTAACATCTTTTAACATTGTTCTAGCTTGTTCTTCAGTGTTTTTGCCTTTACGTCTTTCAACAAATTTTTCTACCTTTTCATCGAAATCATCTGCTGTAAGTGGGTTGATGATTTTAACACCTTCGATGTTCAAGTTTTCTTGGTTTGCTAATTCTTTGATTTTAGATTCATCACCTAAAATAACAGGAGTTATGATTTTTTCTTCATTTAATCTAGCTACTGCTTTCAAAATTCTTAGTTCTTCTCCTTCAGGAAATACGATTCTCAAGTTTTTTCCTGAAATTTTTGATTTTAATGATTCAAATATATCCATTTTCTTCTCCTTTATTACATGTTTTATTTTAAAGCTTTCTTCAAAGCTTCATTTTCCTCGTCGCTTAGTTTCTCGCTACATTTAGCGTTTGTTATGATTTTTATATAATTTGTAGATTGCTCTCTTCCGAAAATCGAAGTTATGATGAGCCCGTTGTCGTTTGCATCCAACAAACATAGTGAATACGACAGTTTGTTTGTCAAATATTCAAACGCATCGTAATTCACAAGCCCTACTTTTTGTAGTGATATAGCTTGCAAATTCTCTACGGATTCTAATGTTTTTTCCAATTCTTCTAGCTTGTTTTTATTCGCAATGATATCCAGTGAATTTTGATTCAAAATATCTTCGATATCTCCATCTTGTGCCCTAAAAAGCGCATCGTATCTTCTTTTGACACGGTTTACTTTTTTGTTGACGATGTTGATTTTACGGAAATTGATTATGGAAACTAATGCCACAAACACCAAAAGAACTATCAATATTGTGTTCAACGCATTAAATTGCCCCATCTTTGTCTCCTCTGTTGATTTCCTTCAAAGCTTCGATAGCTTTGTCAACTTCTTCTTCTGTGTTGAAATGTCCAAATGAAAATCTTACCGCACCAATATCTTGTGTGTGAATTGTCTTGTGAGCAAGTGGCGCACAGTGAATTCCTGCTCTTGTCGCAATATCGTATTTGTCATCTAAGATGTATGCTAATTGGCTGGAGCCTATTCCTTCGACATTTACAGGCACGACAGGACCTTGGTTTTCATCCAAACTTCCGTAAAGTATTATACCCTTTTCGTCCTTCAAACTATCAATAAATCTGTTTTTGAGTTTGTTTTCGTGGTTTCTGATGTTTTCAAGTCCTTCTTGCTTGATAAAATCAACCCCTGCAGACAACGCGTAAATCGCAGGTCCGTTGATAGTTCCCGATTCTAATCTGTCGGGATATTCGTCAGGTTGCTCTAAATCTTGTGAATGAGATCCAGTTCCACCTTGTTTCAAACTCTTGACATCAATTCCTTCTTTTATATATAAGCCGCCTGTTCCCATCGGACCAAACAAAGATTTGTGTCCCGGAAAACACAACACATCAATCGGCATATTTTTCATATCAAAATCCAAATAACCCATAGCTTGTGCAGCGTCAACGATATACAAAATTCCGTGGGAATGCATGATTTCTCCGATTTTACAGAAATCGACTATAGTTCCTGTCAAATTGCTCATGGCAGTCGTCACACAAACTCTGGTCTTGTCGGTGATGGCTTCTTCAACCTTTTTAACATCCAAAATCCCACGTTCATCTGCGTACACAACAGTCAAATCGATAAATCCATCTTCTTGCATTTTGTGAAGAGGTCTAAGAACTGAATTGTGTTCCAAAGAAGTCGTGATAACGTGGTCTCCTTTTTTAACAAGACCTTTGATAGCGATGTTCAAGCTGTCAGTACAATTCAACGTGAAAATCAAATTAAGTGGATTTGTGCCGCCGATAAATTCAGCGATGTTCATTCTAGAATTGAAAATCGCCCTATCCATTTTCAAAGACAACTTATGCCCACTTCTACCAGGATTTGCGGCAAACTCTCTCGTAGCTTCGTTGAGTTTTTCGTAAACTATCTCTGGTTTTGGAAAACTCGTTGCAGCATTATCGAAATAAGCCATTATACTTCTCCTATTTTCTTGAATGATATTTCTTCGATTTCTCTCAATAAAACTTCTGATTTGTCTTCTAATGCTGTGATTTCTTCTGAAACAGCTGATGCATCACCAAGTTGTTTCATGTTGATTTTGGCATTAAGCATAACTGATTTCATACTAGATTGTAATAAATATGCACTTGCTAAAAGGTCTGTTATTGCATATTTATCGATATATTTTGCGATTTGTTTTATAAGCTCCATAGCTTCCATCATAATTCTCGCAGAAGACATTGGAGATTCAGTAGCAATAACATAACCATCTGCTATCATTTTCTTTCTGTAAGCTTTTTCTTCGTCAGTTTCCTTAGGAAGCTTGTATGCTTGAAGAACTGAGTCGAAGCTTTTAGTGTCTTCAACCATTTTTTCCTTCAATTCTTCGATGATTTCTGAAAGTCTGTCTACATGTCCTCTTATTTCTTGTTGAGTTTTCTCATCTAAGGCTTTGAAGACTTTTTTGTCTTCAGTTAGATAAAAACTCATGTTTCCAATACCTACTCCCAAAAGCGCTGTCAATGCACTAATAGAACCCCCACCAGGAAGTTCCTTTGAATTTACATTTTTAATAAATTCTTCTAAAGTTTGATCCATAAACATCATAGCTCTAATATCTCCATAATCCTTTCTAAATCTTCATTTGATAGATATTCTATCTCTATACTTCCGCCTTTTCTTTTCGGCTTAATCCTAACCTTTGTAGAGAATTTCTCCAAGAATCTGTTTTGTATATCCATTAAAAATGGGTCCGTTTCCTTGGACACTTTTTCAATTTCTCTGACATTTGTCTTCTTGGATAATAGCTTATCCAACAACGCTTTTCTCTTTTTCATATCGTCAATTGCAAGTAAACTTCTAGCTTGTGATGATGTGATGTCTCCTTTTTTCAAGTGTTCCAGTGACAAATCATCCAAGTTCAACAGCCTCAAAGTATTCGCTATATATGATCTTGATTTGGATAATTTATCTGCCAATTCTTTTTGTGTCAAAGAATAGTTATCCATCAAGTTTTTGTATGCTATCGCTTCTTCAACAGCGTTCAAATCCTCACGTTGAATGTTTTCAATCAAGGAAACTTCTGCGACCTCACTATCTTCCATTTCCTTAATAATGACTGGAATTTCAGATAATCCAGCCTCTAAGCTTGCCAAAAACCTTCTTTCTCCGGCGATTATTTCGTACTTGTCGTCCTTTTTTCTGACGATAATCGGCGAAATAACACCGTATTCCTTGATAGAATTAGCCAACTCTCGTATTTTGTCTTTTTCGAAATGTGTTCTTGGTTGATCTTCTCTTCTAATTATTTTAGATAATTCGACACTAGTAATCGAATCAGAACTTGTCGTTTCAATAATATTTTGTGGTATTAAAGCGTCTAAGCCTCTTCCTAATCCTTTTTTTCTAACCATTATAAAAATTCCTCCGCTAGTCTCATATAAGCAATAGATCCTTTGGAATTTTTGTCGTAAGATAACGCACTCATTCCATAGCTTGGAGCTTCTGCTAACCTTATATTACGCGGTATCATAGTCGTAAACACCTTATCTTTGAAGTATTTCTTGACCTCTTCTACCACTTCCAAACTAAGATTATTTCTACCATCAAACATACTCATAACAATACCTTCTATTTCAAGATTTTCGTTCAGCGAACTTCTAACCAAATTAATAGTGTTCATAAGTTGACTCACCCCTTCAAGCGCATAAAACTCGCATTGAATAGGTATAAGAACAGAATTCGCCGCTACAAGGGCATTAATAGACAAAGTCCCCAATGAAGGAGGGCAATCTATAAAACAAAAATCATATCCACTTACATTAGAAAGTATATTAGATAACACTTTTTCTTTATCATCAGTGTTTATAAGTTCCACCTCAACCCCTGACAAATCAGATGTTGCTGGGATTATATCCACGTTTTTTTCTTCAGTTATGATAATAAAATCCTCATCAAAATCGTCATGAACCATCAAATCGTAAATGCTTTTTTGAAGCTCAAACTTATTAATTCCAAAGCCTGAAGTCGTGTTACCTTGTGGATCCAAATCCACTACAAGCACTTTTTTCCCTTTCAAACCAAGAGCTGCCGACAAATTAACGACGGTAGTAGTCTTACCTACCCCACCTTTTTGATTAAATACACATATTGTTTTCAAATTTACAGCTCCTTTCATCTTTTATTATAGCACAAAAAGTGTTTTAAGATGTTTCAAAAGATTTAAAATGTTTCACGTGAAACATTTTCTAAAATCATAAGTCTCAGCTCTGCCAAAGCACGATTTGAAACTCTGTTTCTTATTTTGTTTCGTTCTCCGTGAAGCTGTAATTTTAGGGTTTTTATCGTGTTTTTGTATCCAAGTCCAACATATACAAGCCCAGCATTTTCTCCTGACGCATAACCTGTCGTAGATATCGCACAGTCAACTCCAAACTTTTCAAACATCCTCTCAACCATCTCAAACGCAACATTTTCACTAACAACACCGTATGTGTCTATAGTTTCAGCCTTAACACCAAGCAAATCTATCTTTGCTTCATTAGAATACACCACCAATGACTTTCTCAAATAATCGCTAACTCCAGACACATTCACAAGCTTAGATGCAATCATACCACCTGTAATGGATTCTGATGTCATAATCGACAAATCGTATTCTTTCAACATCTTGTAGACTGATTCTTCGATTGTTTCATCATTTTCTCCGAATACGTACACGCCAAGTCTATCTAGAAGTTCTTGTTTCTTTTTAGCAATCATCTTAAGAGCAGTTTGTCTGTCACATGCTTTTGCAGTTATTCTAAGTATCCTTTTATCCTTTTTGAAATACGGAGCAACGGTTGGATTGTTTGATGATTCGATGATATCTTTCACTCTTTCATTCATGTCCCATTCGCCCAGTATCGAAACATTCAATGTTTCAGAAATAATACAGTCTGTTGCGAATTGCTCCAGAACTTTTTGCACTTGTTCTTCAAAAATAGGCTTCATCTCAGCCGGTGGCCCTGGTAGAAACAGTATTCTTTTGCCGTTATTTTCAATCATCGCACAGTCAGCAGTTCCATTGAAGTTTTCAAAAACAATCGCATCTTCTGGAAACATACATTGTTGTAGATTGGCTCTTATCGCTTTTTCATCATTATTGAAATAACGTTTCATTTTTTCATAGCTTTTTTGGTTAAGCACCATTTCCTTGCCAAGACAATCACAGCAGCATTTTTTCGTAATGTCATCTTCAGTCGGTCCTAAACCACCAGTAGTTATAATCAGATCATTTTCTTTCAAACCTTCTTGTATTTCTTTGTACAATCTGTTGTAATTATCGCCAACCACAACTCTCTTGTACAAATCAAACCCAAGCTCTCTAATTTTAATAGAAATGTAGTTGGAATTCGTGTCCAAAGTGTCACCTAGCAGTAATTCCGTCCCAACGGCTATTATTTGAACTTTCATTTGTCCTCCATAGTTTATTACCTATATTTTATTTTCGCCTGTTAAAACGCCTCTCAGAGCGTCGTTTTTTTTCTTCGATTTACAATTAAATTATATCACTAATGAAATTTTCATAAAAATGTTTCACGTGAAACATTTTGATTCAAAAATAGAAAAACATCTTTTTCCCTCCCTTAGCAATCAAAATCCCATGAACAATATTATTTCTACTCTTTTTTCTTAAATCTAGCGAAACAAAAAAGTAGAATACATTTTCGCTAAGAATATCATACGTAATAAATTGTTGTGATTTTACATCGAAGAACCACGTCAAAAATCCAACTGTTTGAGAGTTTTAGCTCGAGTTTTGGATTTTAGTGGTTCGAGATTTACAAATCACCAATTTATGGAGTCTAGATATTCGTGCAAAAATGTTCTTCTACTTTTAGCAATTACTATAATATTGTCCCTCTTAATTGTCAATTCAGTTTTCTGCTTATCATTGTGAAGTATTTTCCTCCATCTCTAGTAGCAATCAAAATTCCATAAATACTACTACTTGTTCCTTTTTCTTCGTAAATCTAGCGAAACAAAAAAGTAGACTACATTTTTGCTAAGAATATCATACGTAATAAATTGCTGTGATTTTACATCGAAGAACCACGTCAAAAATCCAACTGTTTGAGAGCTTTAGCTCGAGTTTTGGATTTTAGTGGTTCGAGATTTAAAAATCACCAATTTATGGAGTCTAGATATTCGTGCAAAATTGTTCTTCTACTTTTAGCAATTACAGTAAACTTGTCCCTGTCTATATATTAAATTCGGTTTTCTGCTTATCATTGTTAAGTATTTTTAACTTAAATTTTCTTTGTTATAGTGGGTTTTTCTTTGGTTTGCCGCCACCTCGTGGGTATTTCTTCGGAGTTTCTTTGATTTTCTTGATGACAACCAAGCTTCTATCCTCGTCATCTATTTTGTAGTCAATAGTTTGTTCTATTTTACCACCGAGGATTTTGATTGCGTTCTCTCCTACGTCTGTTTCGTCGGATTTGCCCTTCATGGCTATCATGTATCCTCCAACTTTTACAAATGGTAAACAGAACTCAGCCAACGTATCAAGCTTTGACACTGCTCGTGATATACAGTAGTCGTATTGTTCTCTGTATTCAGCAGTTCTTGTGCATTCTTCTGCTCTTTCGTGGACTGCTTTGATGTTTGTAAGTTGTAGTTCATCTATAACATCCTTCAAGAAATCAACTCTTTTTCTCAAACTGTCGAGCAATGTGAACTTCAAATCATTTCTCGCTATTTTTATTGGAATAGCCGGAAATCCTGCACCAGTTCCCACATCAATTATAGTTTTGTTTTCTTCAAAATCGAACAAATTCAACACATACAAGGAATCCACAAAATGTTTCACGTGAAACATTTCTTCTTCAGTGATTGCAGTCAAATTCATTACTTTGTTCTTTTCCAACACCAAATCCATGTATTTTAACAGCAAATCTATTTGATTATCATCCAATTGTATTTCGTAATCGTTCAATGTTTCTTTTAGTGACATTATTTCTTCCTCGTTTCCATATAAATCAATAAAACGTTGATGTCAGAAGGACTTACACCGCTAATTCGACTCGCTTGACCCAACGATTCTGGTTTGATGTCATTAAGTTTTTGTACAGCTTCATTGGAAAGTCCCATAACTTCCTTGTAATCTTCAATCATATCTAGTTTTCTGTTTTCAAGCTTTTTAAATTGCTTGATTTGGCTCATTTGTTTTGCAATGTAGCCTTCGTATTTGATGTGAGTTTCCACTTGTAGTCTCAAATATCTAGGCAGTTCTGGTCTATCAACGTCAAATTCTTCTGTTTTATCGTAAGTTAATTCTGGTCTTTTGATTAAATCCAACAAAGTTATGCCTGTTTTAAGTTCAGATGACCCAAGTTCTCTAAGTTTTTCGTTGGTTTCTTCTGTTGGAGTCACCATTATTGACTTCAATCTTTCGATTTCCTCGTCAATCGTCTCCTTCTTGTGAAGCATTTTCTCGTATCTTTCATCTGTCGCAAGCCCTATCTCGTGTGCTCTTTCAGTAAGTCTCAAATCAGCGTTGTCTTGTCTCAAAGTCAAACGGTACTCGCATCTGCTAGTCATCATTCTGTAAGGTTCGTTAGTTCCTTTGGTTACCAAATCATCTATCAATACGCCAATGTAAGCATCAGATCTGTCCAATACAAATGGCTCTTTGCCAAGCAAATTCATAGCAGCATTGATTCCAGCGATAATTCCTTGACCGGCAGCTTCCTCATATCCACTGGATCCGTTGATTTGTCCTGCAAAGAACAAATTATTGATTTCCAAATGTTCCAAAGTTCTCTTTAATATAGTAGGATCGATGCAATCATATTCAATTCCGTACGCACTTCTCATAAATCTCACGTTTTCGAAACCAATGATTGTCTTGTACATTTCTTTTTGCACCTCTTCTGGAAGAGTCGATGACACACCTTGAATGTACATTTCCTTCGTACTCAAACCTTCAGGTTCCACAAATACTTGATGCTCATCACGGTCGGGAAATCTCACGATTTTGTCTTCAATCGAAGGACAATAACGTGGCCCCACACCCTTCACAATACCTGCATACATCGGAGATCTCTCCAAATTATCCTCAATAATTTGTTTTGTTTTAAGTGTAGTGTAGGTCAAATAGCAGTTTTCTTGCTTCTTTGAAATATCTTTTCCGTCATTCAAAAAAGAAAAAGGAATAACATCGTCATCACCAGGTTGCACAGTCATCACTTCGTAGTTCAAACTGTCCTTGTGAACTCTCGCAGGAGTACCAGTCTTAAACCTTCTAAGCTCAATCCCCAAATTTTTCAAAGAATCTGACAATTTCTTAGATGATTTCATACCGTGAGGACCAGATTCATAAGTGTATTCTCCCATCATCACAAGTCCTTTGAGGTATGTCCCAGTCGCAAGAATCACAGCTCTTGTTGGGAAAATCGCTCCCTGTGCAGTAGTTACGGATTTTATTTTGTTGTCTTCAACACCAATATCCACGACTTCAGCCTCAATCAAATCCAAGTTTTCTGTGTTTTCCAACACGCTTTTCATCTCATCGTGATATTTTCTCTTGTCTGCTTGAACCCTCAATGAGTGAACTGCAGGGCCCTTGGAAGTGTTCAACATTCGAGATTGAATGTAAGTCTTGTCGATAACAAGACCCATTTCCCCTCCCAATGCGTCAACTTCCTTCACCAAGTGACCCTTACCAGTGCCACCGATGTTTGGGTTACAAGGCAAATCAGCCACCGAATCCAAACTAATACTCATAATCGCAGTCTTTAATCCCAACCTAGCTGTGGCAAGAGCAGCCTCGCAACCAGCGTGACCTGCGCCTACAACCACGACATCGTAGGGATTTTCATAATATAATCTATCCATTTTATTTTCCTATACAAAAATCGCTAAAAATCTTATTCAATACATCGTCATCCACAGTTTCTCCAGTGATTTCGCCTAGAATTTCCCAAGCATTTCTCAAATCAACCTCGAAACAATCGATAGGAACGCCAGCTTCCATATCGTGTAGAGAACTCTCCAAAGATTTAATAGCTTTGTTAATAATATCTCTATGTCTAATGTTAGTAATAATATTGTCGTTATTAGCTTCAATATATCCATCATTAAACATCTCTATAATCTTGTTTTCTAAATCCTCGATACCCTCGTTGTTTTTGATTGAAGTGTGAATAACCTCGATTCCTTCCAAGTTTTCATCGAAATCAAATCCACCATCCAAATCAATCTTGTTTAACAAAACAATCGACTTTTTATCTCGAATAAGATCCAAAATCTTCCTATCTTCATCGTCAAACTCTCTCGAAGAATCAAAAATCGCAATAATCAAATCCGAATCAGAAATAAAAGACACAGATTTTTCAACACCGATTTTCTCCACGATATCCTCAGTATCCCTAATACCAGCAGTATCATTAATCTTCAGACTTATCCCGTCCAAATCGATGTATTCTTCGATGACATCACGAGTAGTTCCTGGAATATCCGTAACAATAGCCCTGTTTTCCTTCAACAAAGCATTCAACAAAGAAGATTTGCCTACATTTGGCTTGCCAATTATCGTAGTATTGATACCATCTCTGATAATTCTACCTCTGTTTGCACTCTCAGAAAGCTTTTTAAGCTTATCCAAAACTTCCTTGCCCTCGTTCAAAACAGGAGTATTGTCCAATTCGTCCTGCATATCTTCAGTAAAATTAATAGAATACTCCACATGAGATAGCATATCCAACAATTGGTCTCTCAACTGTTTGATATTTCTGTTAACACTACCCTCCAACTGTTTCATACTCACAGAGTACGCCTTGTCAGTCTTCGCCTTAATCATATCGATAATCGCCTCAGCTTGAGACAAATCAATCCTACCGTTCAAGAAAGCCCTCTTAGTGAACTCACCTGCCTCAGCAAGCCTTGCACCGTTGTTTAACAGAACTTCCAACACCTTTCTCACAGCGACAACCCCACCGTGAGTATAAATCTCCACGACATCCTCACGAGTGTAAGTGTGAGGAGCCTTCATATAACAAACCAAGACCTCATCGACGATCTCATTATCGTCAACAATGTGGCCATAAGTCATTTTTCTATTTATTAAATCAGCATTATCATTTGCCCTTTTGAACATAGAATCAAGCACATTCACACAACCCTCTCCAGTCATTCGAACAATGCCAATTCCCGCTTCACCAGTAGCAGAGCTAATAGCTGCAATACAATCGTCCATATTTAGTCTATCCTTTCATTCTTTATAGCAATATTATATTATATCATACAAAAAGATTACAAATAAAATAAGAGCCTACAACTTCACTATATTGAAGTTATAAGCCCGTTATTTACCTCATATCTATAACTTTATCGTATTTTTTTAAAGTTTCGTTACCATATTGATGAATTACTTCTATTACTGTATTTTTTGAAGAGAATATAATATCATCTATTATTTCTCTATTTTTCTTATCCAAATTAGACTTTATTTCATCTGCTAAAATTAATTTTCTGTCGTGGTACATTGCTCTTGCAATTTCTACCCTTTGTCTTTCTCCTCCTGACAAACTATCATTGGATAAAACTTTGGATTTAAGATGATTTATCTGTAGCTTATCAATTATTCCATTTAATTTTTCTAAATTTCTATCATTATCTCCTAAAGTAATGTTATCTTCTAAATTAAGATTAAAAACATAACTTTCTTGTGATATAAAGCTTGTAAAACTCCTGATCTCAGCGGTTGATAATTCCTTTTTATTAAACATAATCCTTCCTTTAGATGCTGTTAAATTATTAAATATTAAATTCAATAACGTACTTTTACCACAACCACTTTCTCCTATAATTGCGACCTTGTCACCCTTTTCTATCTTAAAATTAAAATCATTAATAATATCTTTATCATCATACGAAAAACTCAAATTATCAAAAGCAATTGGAAAAACTTCATCATTAAGATTTATTTTTACATTATCAATATCTTGATAAATGTAGTCGTACTTTTTTAAGAGATACTTTGATGATGAACGTGTATTATTAAAATATGCAAGTTCTTGGAACTGATATCCTATATTATAACTAACTAAGTAAACACTGATGAATACGCTTGACGATATTTTACCATTAAAACTCAAATATCCTCCAAGAATAAGAGGAATCATAGAACATACTATATCAACCAAATTAATCACAATGTTGTTTTTTGTTCGTATAATTTCATATCCCTTATAAGTATAAACATCTTGCTTTAAATATTTGTGATACAAATTAATGAAAAAGTCGGATACATTGTAAATTTTGATGATGCTTCTTCCATTTTTGATGTCTTGTAATTTATTCATAAAAGCATCATCAGCTTTTGATAATTCTTCAGATTTATTATCTAATCTATTACTCCCATAATTACTCATAAGCGCTGGAATGCTGTAGAATACTATAAAAAGCATTCCCAAAAGGAAATTTCTTGTTAGTGCATAAATGATGGAAACACCTGTAAAACCAATCGACGATATAATAATTACCGTTGGTTCAATGTAGTTGTTTTCAATTTGACTTGAATCCTTTTCTATACTGCTGACAATATCATTATCGATATGATTTTCACTTTTTAAAAAATGATTGAACACTTTTAACTTAAAAGATTCTCTAAAATCAGCTATTACATACGAATAGTAAAGTCTCTTTCCACTATCACCTATAAGCATTATAATTCCACACAAAATCCCAAACACAAGTGCTTTCATCAAAAATACTGTGTCTTTATTCTCAAATGATTTTATAATCAATGATACTATTACAGGATTCACCAAAGCCTCTGTCCATGTGAGAACTATCGCAACAAAATATAAAATAAGATTTTTCTTCTTAACATTGTTTTTTATCATATTACCCTCTGAAATTTATATAACATTCTTAAAACTTGTACTTGACTAATAATATTTGATTATATTTAGCCTATTTTCTTCAAATAATTTTCGTTAACGATTTCAGAGATTATTTTTTTCTCTAAAATCTATTTATAAATTGTCATGATAATCACCACTTTCCTTTTCTTAGGATAAATCATAAAAAATTTGTTGTCAACTTTATTTCTTGCACTCCCCAAAAAAAAGACCACATACCTAAGATATGTAGTCTTGTAATTTATTTTCTTTTAATAATAACTCTTCTATTAGGCTCATTGCCTTGAGAGAATGTATTCACTTTTTCATCGTTTTGAAGATAAGTGTGAATGATTCTTCTTTCGTATGGATTCATAGGTTCAAGCTTGATATCTCTTCCTGTTTGAACAGCCTTATCAGCTAATCTTCTAGCTAATTTTTGAAGAGATATTTCTCTTTTTGATCTGTATTGGTTGCAATCCAAAATAACTCTTATATAAGTGTCTGCATTTCTATTAGTAACCAAGTTTACGATATATTGAAGAGAATCTAATGTTTCTCCCCTTTTTCCTATGATAATTCCGATATCAGATTCTTGTGAACATAAAATATTGAACTTAATCATATTACCTTCAGTTCTAGATTCGATATCGCAATCAATTCCCATATCTTCTATCATTTGTTTCAAGAAATTCTTGCTAGTGATGAAAAGTTCGTCGTTTCTATCAATAGTAACATCAGGTTCATTATCTTGTTCTTCTTCAGTTTCTTCAGATTTTACAACTTCTTCAGCTTCTACTGGTTTTGCTGGTTCTACTGATTCTTCTACGATTTCTTCATTATCAGCTTCTGTAGGTTCTGTTTTCTCAACTTCTTCTACAATTTTCTTATCTTCTATAACTTTAGTATCTTCTTTTTGTTCTGTTTCAACTGAGTTAGAGTCAGAGTTTAGGATATTCTTCACAAAATCGCCTGTTCCCTTTTCTTTAACATCGTCTTTTAGTGACACCCTAACGACAGCGTCTTTTGCTCCGAACAAGCCTAAAAAACCTTGTTTAGCTTCATTTATAACTTCGATGTTAACTTCGTTTCTATTAGCTTGAAGCTTATCCAAAGCTTTATTGACACATTCTTCAACAGTCTTCGCACTAACTACTGTGCTTCTCATCTAACTTCCTCCGCAACATCTTTTTTGTCTTTATTTTTAATTATTAACCTTATTATAACTTCTAAAACGTTAGAAAATCCCCAATAAAGAATCAAACCTGAAGCGTATTTGCTTGAAATGAAGAACATAAATATCGGCATGAAATAAATCATTGATTTGTTCATCATTTCCATTTGATCAGGTTCATTTGACTTCTTATCCTTGTTATTAGTAGGCATACTGATCTTTGCTACTAAAAATTGAGTGAAAGCATTTATTAAAGGCAATCCAAACAATACTGGATCTGGTTTAGTCAAATCAGGTATCCAGAAGAAATTACGAGCGATCTCATTAATCTTAGACACATTATCAAACATGTACTTTCCTGGTTCTCTCATTACTCTAAATAATGCCAAAACCAAAACCATTTGTAAGATAATTGGCAAACAACCACTTAAAGGATTGAAATTATACTTCTTGTATAATTCTTGCATCTTTAATTGTTGAGTTTGTGGGTCGTTCTTGTATTTTCTTTGAATTTCCTTCATTTCCGGTTGCATCAAAGCATTTTGTTCTTGAGTTTTTTGCGTATGAATAGTTACCGGAAGAGTTATAAGCTTATAAATAAGTGTTAATAAAAGAATTGATATCGCAAAATACGATATACTTTTAGGTTCAGCCATCACATGTGAGATGTTTTCATATATGAACCTAAGAATAGTTCCAAATACATTTGCAATTATTTGCAATTCTACAACTCCTTTTTATTTTAGTGGGTCATATCCGCCTTTTGAAAATGGATTACATCTTAAAATTCGCCAAATAGTAAGCCCTAACGCCTTAAAAAAAGGCTTTTTTCTGAAAGCCTCCAACGCATATTGTGAACATGTTGGATAGTATTTGCACTTTCCATGCCCCAAATACGGCGATATAGCTTTTTGGTAGAATTTGATTAAAAATATCATCACTTTCGACATTTTTTATTCGATGCCTTTCTACAAACGTGCAATAATGCAGATTCTAGCTGTTTGTAAGTTAAGTCTTCAGTGTTTTTCTTCGGGATAATAACCATATCCAAGCCCTTGTCAAACTCAGAGAAATTAAGCCTTACAATCTCTCTCAGTTTCCTCTTGATTCTGTTTCTTTCAACGGCATTGCCGTACTTTTTAGTAACAGAGAATCCGATTCGAGTTCCTTTTTTTGAATTGTACACTACCAAAGAGAAGTTTCTATTATAATAAGTCTTTCCCCTCTTGTAGACAACATTGTATTCCCTGTTATCTCTTAACCTTACACTTTTATCCATAATAAATTAAAGGCCACAATGAATGTGACCTAAGCTGATAATACTTTTCTACCTTTTCTTCTTCTAGCCTTTAAAACAGCTCTTCCACCTCTAGTAGCCATTCTATTTCTAAATCCGTGGTCTTTTTTTCTTTTTCTGTTATTTGGTTGATAAGTTCTTTTCATCAATCGCACCTCCTAGTATAAAATATAAGGACTTTTGCCTATAAAAACACTACTCCAATTATACTTACCAATATGTCAATTGTCAAGCTTTTTTGTTGACAAATGCGAACAAAAAGACAAAAGTATTTGAACAAACTCATATCAAAAATATTTGATGTATCAGTACGAAAATGATATAATATACATATCAAAAATATTTGATGTGAGGTAACAAAATGAACAATAAACAAATAGCAGATACATTCAAAGCTTTAAGTGATGAAAAAAGAATAGATATTTTACAATTGCTACAAAATGGAGAGCAATGTGCATGTGTACTTTTAGAAAAATTGAACTTAACGCAATCAGGATTATCTTATCATATGAAAATACTGACAAAATCACAAATAATCCAATCCAGACAAGTTGGGAAGTGGACATACTATAAAATATCAGAAAAACAATGTCACAATCTAGCTAATCTATTAATAGACATCACGAAGTTATAAGATTTTAAAGAAAGGACAATAAATGAGTAAAAAATATACAGACGAACAAATCAGAGAACAAGTTACAAACTTTTACGACAACATCGCAACAGGTAAGACAAGCACAGAAGTTAGCTCAATCGACCTATACAACTCCTTAGGTTACGATCCTAAATTACTAGAAAAAATCCCTGAAGAAGTGTCATCAGGACTATCTTGTGGAAATCCACTTGATAACCTAGTATTAAAAGACACCGACACACTACTAGATTTGGGGTGTGGAATGGGATTAGATGTATTCATGGCAAGAATAACATATCCCAATTCCAACACAATTTATGGAATGGATAGGCTAGAGTCTATGATACAAAAAGCTAGTAAAGTAAGAGATAAAAAAGGATTCAAAAACATTGAATTTGTTCAAGGAGAACTCATCGACATGCCATTTGAGGACAACTCAATAGACAAAATCATCAGTAACTGTGTAATCAACCTTGAACCTAACAAACAAAAAGTATACGAAGAAATCCATCGAATCCTTAAACCAAATGGAATGTTCATAATCAGTGACATTACACTCAAAAAACAATTAAACGATGATATATTATCATTAGATAATATATATGGCTCATGAGTTGGTGGAGCTCTTCTGGAAGAAGATGTAAAAGAAATCATTAAAAAAGCAGGATTCACAAACTTCTTCGCAAAAAGTGAGGAAGTAACAGACCCATACGCGAAAAAATGGGGTTATGGACTTAAAATAAAAGAATTCATACAAGAAACAATGTTCATAGGAAATAAATAAAGATTAAATCAAAAACAGACACATAATAACAAAACTTAAAATATATTTTTGTAACGAGCACCAACATAAAAAATGTTGGTGTTTTTTTACACATCCCAAAACTCCAAAAATTTGTGGATAACTTTTATCCACATTTCAATTTAAATTTAAAATATTAAACGCAATTTGGGGATAAGTTTTTTCAAAATCAAAACCATTTACTAAAAAATCCAATAAATTTGTAATAAAAGGTATGATTTGCTATAATTATAGTATAAAAAAGTATGAAAAGTACGCATTTATTAACAAATTGTGGATAAGTTGTGGATAATATGTGAATTCTTGTTGTACAACTTCATGAATTTGCTGTATATTCTAATTTAATATCCACAATTATTTTTCTATAAATTAATGTGGATAAGTTGTCCGAATGTGAATAAATTATAAATTTTTTTTGTTTATTTAGAAAAATAGCTGTTTATTTAATGTGGATAACTTAGCATTTTGTGGATAAGAATGTTGATAAGTAAAAAAACGAGGTGAAAAATGACCGACAAAGACGAACTCTGGTTAAAAATTTCTAACACATTTAAACAGGAAATGTCAGATCTGAACTTCAACACGTGGATTGCTCCATTAAAACCTCTTTATTTAACAAATACTGAATTTATTTTGCTTTCTCCAAATAGATTTACCAAAAAAACAATCTATAACAAATACTACGACGACATCCAAAAATACTTGGATTTCATCAGTAATGTCAAGAGAAAAGTAGTCATCATCGACCGTTACGAAATGGATAACTACAAAGAAGAAAATATAATTCAAAACCAAAACATAGATGGGCAACGATCCATCCTTGTAAATGAAGATGTATCACAAGAAAATTACACCGTTGAAGACAAACAAACACCTGTAATACAACAACCAGAACCAAAAGATGATTACCTTTACGGAAAGAATTTGATCAGCAAATACAAGTTTGATACATTTGTAAAAGGGAAAAACAACGAACTAGCACTAGCAGCAGCTCTTGCAGTCGCACAAAATCCTGCTACAGCTTACAATCCATTGTTTATTCATGGAAAGGCGGGGTTGGGTAAGACTCACTTGATGCATGCTATTGCTCATGAAATACTTAAAAATAACCCAAAAGCAAGAGTTATTTACACTACAAGTGAATCATTTACCAACGAGCTTATATCTTCAATAGGAGATAAGTCTACGAAAAAGAATTCACAATTTAGAGAAAAATACAGAAACATCGATGTGCTTCTAATCGACGATATCCAATTCATAGCTGGAAAACAAGGTACACAAGAGGAGTTTTTCCACACATTCAACGAATTGTACAACCACAATAAGCAAATCATACTTTCTAGTGATAGACCTCCAAAAGAGATTAAAACACTAGAAGAGAGATTGGTGTCACGTTTTGAGTGGGGATTGATGGCAGACATTCAACCACCTGATTACGAAACGCGTGTGGCTATTGTTAATGAATATTTGGATAGAAATAACACATCGCTTCCGCCTGAAATTATCGATTATATAGCTATGAATGTCAAAAGCAATATTCGTGAGTTGGAGGGGGCTGTAATGAATGTCGTAGGTCAAAAAACTCTTATAGGAGATGGCAACATTACATTGGATTTGGCGAAAAATGTTCTAAAGCAACTCATAGCAGAAACTCAACTGAGACCTGTAACTATAGATTTAATCATTGATAGTGTGTGTGATAGGTACAATGTAACTCAAGATGATTTGCTTTCTAAGAAACGTTCCAAACAAATCGCATATCCTAGACAAATAGCGATGTATGTGTCTAGAAAATTATTGGATATTTCATTGGTTAGTATTGCTTCGAGTTTTGGCAAAGACCACTCTACTGTAATGCACGGAATCAAGAAGATTGAGAATGATATCAAGAAAAATTCTGAATTTGATGAAGAAATTGAGAATTTAATCAATTACATTCAAAATTCTTAATTTATTAAACTTTAGGATTGTGGATAAGTTTATTTTAAAGATTTCTATCCACATTTTAGTATTTATAACTATGTGGATAAGTTGTTGATAACTTTAACGTGTTAAAATAAATTTGTGAAATGTTGATAATGTTGATAGTAGCACAGTTTGTGCCAATCATATACACATCGTTATCAATAGATTAAACATCAGAATTTACAGACAAAAGGCAGTTATCCACAATACAAACAGTCCTACTACTACTATTACTAACTATTATTATTATTTGTATAAACGAAAGGTAAAATATGAAATTAAAAATATCTCAAAAAGAATTACTCAAACATATCAATATTGCCCAAAAAGCAGTGTCTTCTAGGACAACTATTCAAATATTAGAGGGAATTTTGTTCATTGCTGAAGAAAACTGTCTAAGACTTGTTGCGACTGATTTGGAACTTATTGTGGATACGAGAGCAAATTGCGAAATCTACGAAAAGGGACAAATCGTAATTAATTCATCAATGATAGGTAATATCATTAGAAAACTTCCAGACGATGATATCTATATAGAAGTAGACGACAATAACATCAACATCAAATGTTTGTCTACAGAATTTAACATTCAAGGTCAAGATTCAAACGAATTTCCATCTCTTCCTTATATAGATAAGGATGTGAAGTTGACTTTGGAACAATCTGAACTTAAAGATTCCATCAGAAAAACATCTTTTGCAACTAGTATGGATCAAACAAGACCTGATTTAACGGGTGTTTTGTTCAATATTATGAATGACAGAATTGAGTTTGTTGCATTGGATGGTTACAGGGTTTCTTTGAATTGTATGAGTAATGTCAGTGATTTTGAAATGAAGGCTATAGTTCCAGCGAGAGCTTTGAATGAGGTCTACAAGATTTTGGAAGAGGGAGAAATCACTGTGAACATCATTACTGGCAATATTATTTTCAAATTGGAAAATACTGATGTGTATTCGAGACTGATTGACGGTCAATACATCGACTACAATCAAGTTATGAAACAAGATTTCTCAACTGTTGTTACTATAGAAAAGAGGGCTTTGCAAATGGCTTTGGAAAGAGCTTCTCTTATGGCAAAAGAGGACAAGGCGAACTTGGTTAAGCTTGATTTTTCGGGAAATGAGCTTCATATTTCATCTAATACTGATATTGGTAAGGTGGATGAGTATGTTAGATGCGAAATCGGTGGAGAAGATTTGAAGATTGCTTTTAATGCGAAGTATTTGTTAGATGGTTTGAAGGTTATTGATGATGACGATATTACTTTGAATATGAGTGGAAGTCTGAGACCTATGGTGTTTAAGCCTTTGAATGATTCTAATTATACTTATCTTGTTCTTCCGGTTAAACTTGCAGGAGGTAATAATGATTAGTGTTAAGATTGAATCTGAGTTTATAAAATTGGAACAGTTTTTGAAGTTTGCATCCATCGCACAAACTGGTGGAATGGCTAAGGAGCTTATTAAAGAATCCATGGTTAAGGTGAATGGAGAGATTGAAACTAGACGTGGCAAAAAGCTTTATCCAGGAGATGAAGTTGAATTTGAAGGAGAGAAGTACGTAGTCGAATAATGATCGTTCAAAAATTAAAATTATATAATTACAGGAATTTCTGTGAAATAGAATTGGATTTTTGTGATGGTCTGAATCTAATTGTAGGCAGAAATGCCTCGGGTAAGACTAATATTTTGGAAGCTATTAATGTAGCTTTGAAGGGAAAAAGTTTCAAAACCAATACCAACTCTCATTTGATTAAGTTCGGTGAAAATGAGGCTCGTATTGTTATGGATGTGTACGATGATGGTTTTGAGGATAAGATTGATATAACTATTAAAAATAACGAAAAGATACTCAATGTGAATGAAGCTTTTGTGAATACTATCAAAGAATACAACGAGTATTTTGAGTGTATTGTGTTTAAGCCTGACGATTTGAAGATTATAAAAGAATCGAAGTCGTTGAGAAGAAAATTCTTGGATGAGTCCATTAGTGGTGTGGACAATTATTACAGGACTGTTTTGAAACAGTACAATCAAGTGTTGGATGAGAGAAACAAGCTTATCAAAAACCACAGGTATAATTCGTATTTTAATGAACAGTTGAAGGCTTTGAATATTCAATTATCTGACACGGGCTCATACATTATGCACAAGAGAAAAAGTTATGTGAAAAGACTACAGCTTATCGCAAAAAATGTGTGCTTAAATTTGAGCGATGATAATGATAAGCTGGACATGAACAATAATTTTTCGATAGAATATGTAGAGGATATGACAGACCAAAAGAACACTTATTACAAGAGTTTGAGGGATAGTTTGGACAAGGACTTGGAGAACAAGCAAACTAATTTAGGTATCCATCGAGATGATTTGGATATTACAATTAACGATAAGTCGGCTAAGTATTTTGCATCCCAAGCTCAGGTGAGAACGGCTATTTTATCGATGAAGCTTGCACAATTGGATTTGAGTAGATTTTATAATGATAGATTGCCAATTATTTTGTTAGACGATGTGTTTAGTGAACTTGACGATTACAGGATTAACTACATCATCAGATACATCAAGGATTTTCAGGCTTTTCTGACTACTTCAGAAAGAGCGCCAGAAGGTTTGTATACGATTAAAATAGGTGAATGATATGTATTTGGATATTGGCAACAACCGATTAATTGATGAAAATGAGATTATAGTTATAGTGAATGTTTCTGATAAGTTTTTCGATGATTTCAGTAAGAATGATTTGGAATATACTAAGAATGTAGAATTTATTAATGAAGATGATAACATAGCTATTAGGTCTATAGTCATAACTAATAGAGGAGTTTACAAGTCAAATATCAGTGGTACTTATTTGATGAATAACTTTATGAAAGGAATATAATGAAGAAAAACAGAGAATATACTGCAGATCAGATTACAGTATTAGAAGGATTGGAACCGGTTCGTGTAAGACCAGGGATGTATATTGGTTCTACAGATGAAAAAGGTCTACACCATTTGGTCTACGAAGTTGTCGACAACTCGATAGACGAGGCGTTGGCTGGCGTTTGTGATTTGATTAAGGTTACTATTAAAAAAGACAACTCCATCATAGTTGAAGATGACGGTTCTGGTATTCCCGTGGAAACACACCCAAAAACAGGAAAATCAACGCTAGAAACTGTACTTACGGTGCTTCACGCTGGTGGTAAATTTTCAAACGACGCTTACCAATACTCAGGTGGTCTTCACGGTGTTGGTGTAAGTTGTGTTAATGCTTTAAGTACATATCTTATTGCCAGAGTCAAAAGAAATGGCAAAATGTACGAACAAAGATTTGAAAAAGGAAAAACTGTTACAGAACTTACTGTTATAAAAGAAAATGTAAGAGGAACTGGAACGACGATTGAATTTTTGCCAGACGATACGATTTTTGAAACGTTGAATTTCGACAAAAATGTCCTTACTAAAAGATTCAGAGAAATGGCGTTTTTGAACAAGGGCGTGAAGATAGAATTTGCTGATGAAAGAGAAGGCTACAAGGAATTATTCCACTACGAAGGTGGGATTAAATCTTTTGTGGAATACATCAACAAATCCAAAAAGCCTTTGGATCACGAAGTCATGTACATTGAAGGGGAAAAAGAAACTACAAAAGTTGAAATAGCTATGCAATACACTGAAAGCTACAACGAAACTATAGTTTCTTTTACTAATAATATCAAAACAGTAGACGGCGGAACACATGTTGTAGGATTTAAATCTGCACTAACTCGTGCTCTTAACGATTATGCAAGAAACAAAAATATATTAAAAGAAAAAGACGATAATTTGTCGGGTGATGATGTCAGAGAAGGTATCACTGCTGTTGTTTCAGTAAAACTTAACAACCCACAATTTGAAGGACAAACAAAAGGAAAATTGGGTAATTCCGAAGCTAGAACTGTTGTGGACAGCGTTGTGTACGAACATTTGAGTTTTTATTTTGAAGAAAATCCAAAAATCGTCAAGACAATTATACAAAAAGCATTGGCATCACAAAAAGCAAGACTTGCCGCAAGACGTGCGAGGGATTTAGTTCGTAAGAAATCAGTCCTTGATAACACAACTCTTCCAGGAAAACTTGCCGATTGCCAAAGCTCAGACATTGAACACAACGAAATCTTCCTTGTCGAAGGGGATTCTGCCGGTGGTTCTGCAAAAGGTGGCAGGGACAACAAATTCCAAGCTATTTTGCCATTGAGAGGTAAAATCTTGAATGTCGAAAAAGCTCACCTTGAAAGAGTTCTAAATTCAGAAGAAATCAAAGCGATGATTACTGCGTTTGGAACGGGAATCGGAAAAAACTTCGACATAAGTAAACTTCGTTACGGCAAAATCGTAATAATGACCGATGCCGATGTCGACGGAGCGCACATTAGAACACTTCTTTTAACATTCTTATACAGATTTATGAAACCATTAGTGGAAAAAGGTCACGTGTACATCGCACAACCACCACTTTACGGAATTATCAAAGGTGTTAAGGTAATGGAATATTGCTACACAGATAAAGAATTGGAAGAAGCTTTGGAAAAATACGGCGAAAGAAGTAACATCAAGGTTCAAAGATACAAAGGTCTTGGTGAAATGAACGCAGAACAATTGTGGGAAACTACTATGAATCCTGAACACAGAGTTTTAATCAAAGTTCAAATCGACGGAGAAGATGAAAACGAACTTGACAATACATTCGATGTTTTGATGGGAGATAACGTAGAACCAAGAAGAGAATTTATAGAACAAAATGCTGTTTATGCACAAAACATTGACGCTTAGGAGAATAATATGACAGAAAGAAAAATCAATATAAAACCAGCTGATTTGAAAAAAGAAATGGAAAGTGCATATTTGGATTATTCTATGAGTGTAATTGTATCACGTGCACTTCCAGATGTAAGAGACGGATTAAAACCTGTTCACAGACGTATAATTTACGGAATGCAACAACAAGGGTTGTTCCCAGATAGAAAATACTCCAAGTCCGCAAGACTTGTAGGGGAAGTAATGGGTAAATATCACCCTCATGGTGACAGCGCAATCTACGATGCAGTTGTAAGACTTGCACAAGATTTCAACATGA
Source organism: Finegoldia sp. (assembly GCF_046991905.1). Taxonomy (NCBI): domain Bacteria; kingdom Bacillati; phylum Bacillota; class Tissierellia; order Tissierellales; family Peptoniphilaceae; genus Finegoldia; species Finegoldia sp. The sequence goes on from NZ_JBKWZF010000004.1 coordinate 43,841, forward strand.
GATATCCGCTTGTAGATGGTCAAGGTAACTTCGGTTCGATAGACGGTGATGGAGCTGCCGCACCTCGTTACACAGAGTTGCGTATGGCAAAGCTATCACTTGAAATGTTACGTGACATCAACAAAGACACAGTTGATTTCCAAGACAACTACGATGGTGAAGAACAAGAACCAGTTGTACTTCCATCTAGATTTCCTAACTTAATCGTAAATGGATCCAGTGGAATCGCTGTTGGTATGGCGACAAATATGGCTCCACACAACTTAGGTGAAACTATAGATTCATTAATCGCATCAATCGACAATCCAAATATTACAATAGAAGAATTGATGAAACACATCAAGGCTCCTGATTTTCCAACTGGTGGAAATATCATGGGACTTGAAGAAGTCAAAAAAGCATACACAACTGGACGTGGAAAAGTTAGACTTAGAGCAGAAGCTAGAATTGAAGAATCAAAAGGACGATACAAAATCATCGTCACAGAAATTCCATACCAAGTTAACAAATCCAACCTAATCAAAAAAATCGCAGACCTTGTAAAACAAAAAAAATTAGAAGGCATCAGCGATTTGAGAGACGAATCAGACAGAAAAGGTATGAGAATTGTCATCGAAACAAAAAGAGATGCCAATCCGAATATCGTGCTTAACAACTTATACAAATACACTCAAATGCAAACTACATTCGGAATAATCAACCTTGCACTTGTAAATGGCGTTCCAAAAGTTTTGAATTTGAAACAATTAATAGACCACTATCTTGTTCACCAAGAAATCGTGGTTAGAAGAAGAACGCAATTTGATTTGAACAAGGCGAAGGCGAGAATTCACATTGTAGAAGGATTGTTGAAAGCCATCGACAACATCGATGAAATCATCCACATTATCAGAACAAGTTATGATGATGCGCTTGAAAAATTGATGCAAAGATTTGATTTTTCAGAAATCCAAGCCCAAGCGATTTTGGACATGAGACTTAAAAGACTACAAGGTTTGGAAAAAGAAAAGCTACAATCTGAATTTGACGAATTGACTGCTTTGATTGAAAAATTGACAGAAATTTTGAATAACAGACATTTGCTTTTGAACATAATCAAAGAAGAATTGACAGAAATCAAAACAAAATACTCCGACGATAGAAGAACTAAAATCCTAAGAGATGAAGGTGATTTTGAAGAAGAAGAACTTTTGGAAGAAGAAGACATGTTCATCACTATCACTAACAAAGGCTACATCAAACGAATTTCCACAGATGCATACAAAGTTCAACACAGAGGTGGACGTGGTGTGAATGCAATGGGAATGAAAGACGGAGATTTCATAAAGGATATGTTCGCAACTACAACTCACCAAGATTTGTTGTTCTTCACTAATAAAGGAAAAGTTTACTCATTAAAAGCGTACGAAGTGCCAGAAGCAAGCCGTACAGCAAGAGGTTCCAACATCATTAACTTAATCCAAATCGATGCCGATGAAAATGTAACACAAGTATTGGCATTGGATAAGGACAAGGAAGACGACCAATTTATAATATTCATTACTAAAAATGGTAAGGTCAAGAAGACTTCACTAAGTCTCTACGAAAATATCAGAAAAACTGGTATAATCGCAATCAAATTCGATGAAGGTGACGAATTAATCGATGTAAAACTTGTCGAAAAGAATGAAAATGTGATTATCGTCACTAAAAAAGGTATGAGCTTGCAATTTAATGTGGATCAACTAAGAGATTTATCCAGAAATGCAATCGGAGTTAAGGCTATCACACTTAACAAAGACGACGAAGTTATTTCATTTGATTTGGTAAAAGACAATGAATTCTTGGCAGTAATCAGTGAAAATGGTTACGGTAAGAAGACTGAATTATCCAACTACACTACTCAAAACAGAGGTGGAAAGGGAATCAGAACTTACAAAATCGCCAAGAAAACAGGAGATGTAGCGTGTGCTAAGGCATTGAAAAACGAAGATGAGATACTTTTGATTAGCAAAAAAGCTGAGGTTATCAGAATAAAAGCAGAAGGAATATCTACACTTTCAAGAAATACATCTGGTGTATTGTTGAAAAACACTGACAAAGGCGAAGATGCCATAGTAGCAGTAGCCAAGTATTTTGAAGAATAAGGAGAAAAATTTATGCAATTAAACTACGATATAGTCACAAAAGACGAGATAATTGTAAGAATTCAAGGCGATTTGGATATCAATACTTGCGACGAATTCAGAGATGATTTACTAGAAGAATACAAGAAAAACCCAAAAGACATCAGAATTGAAGCGACAGATCTTTCATTTATAGATTCAACAGGACTTGGAGCTTTGATTAAAGTGTACAATGAAATAAGAGACAATAACCACAAAATCTACATTGACAACATCAAAAAACACGTCAATAAAGTGTTCACGATAACAGAAATGGACAAGATTTTCGTGATAAAGGAGATATAATGGAAGAATTCAGATTAAGTTTTCAAAATGAAAAGGAAAATGTATCTCTTATAAGACTTTCATCTTCATTCGTAGCGATGAAGTGTGGATTTTCGTTGGATGATATTGAAGACATCAAATTGTGTGCGACTGAATGCTTAAATTTGCAAAGAAACAGATCCGAAATCATAGACTGTACTATGATTATTGAAGATGATAACATGCAATTAATCTTCAAATTAGATGGATTTAATCCACGTGAAAACAACGAAAAGGACGAAATATCAGAAATGATTATCCAATCATTAATGGATGAATACGAAATCAATGGAAGTGAGATAAAAGTAATCAAGAATAGGAAATAATATTATGGCGAATAAATCAATTAGTAAAGAAGAACAGGAGAATATTAAAGAATTATTCTTGAAATTCCAAGAAACACGAGATAAGAAAATAAGGGATACTCTCGTTGAAAAAAACCTGTATATCGCTGAAATATTGGCAAAAAAATACACAGGAAGGGGAATCGAATACGATGATTTGTACCAAGTCGCATGTATCGGACTAATCCTTGCGATTGACCGTTACGATCCATCAAAAGGCTACGAATTCTCCTCCTATGCAACTCCTACAATAGTCGGAGAAATAAAAAAATATTTCAGGGACAAAGGCTGGGTCATCAGAGTTCCACGCCGTATTCAAGAACTAAACAAAAAGGTTGCAACAGCCAAGACACACCTTGCACAAACAATGCAAAAATCACCAACAGTTGAAGACATCGCAGATTATTTGTCGATATCAAACGAAGAAGTGTTGGAAGTGTTGGAAGGGGCAAAAGTGTACGCTCCACAATCATTGGATCAATCGATCGACCAATCAAGTGATGACAGGGATACTAATCTTAGCGATTTGATTGGAGAAGAAGACAAGGACATGTTGCAGTTTGAAAATAGAGATTTGATTAACAGATGCATGGAGGATTTGAACGAAGTTGAAAAGAAAATTCTTCTTGGAAGATATTTTGATAAGAAAACACAAATCGTGATTGCTGAGGAATTGGATATTTCGCAAATGACTGTCAGCAGAATGGAGAAGAAAATTCTCGAAAAATTCAAGGCGTCACTCAAGGAGCAACTGGAATTTTAGATGGAAATTTTGAGATTTGAAAATGTTAAATTCATCAAAGAGTACGATGATTTTGCTATAGATAAAAACGAAGTAGTTTTCGTTGTGGGTAAGAGTGGAAGTGGCAAATCCACTCTTCTCAAACTTATCAACAACACATTACAAATGAAATCGGGTAGAATTTTCTACAAAGATAAAAATATTTTGAATATCAAACCAGTTGAATTGAGAAGAAACATCATAATGACTTCCCAGGAAAATTTCTTGTTTGATATGACTATAAGAGAGAATTTCCATGAGTTTTACAAGCTACGCGATTTAGAAGAATTAACTGACGAAGAGATTGCTACATTTCTCAGAATTACAAACTTCGATGTCGATTTGAACCTCAATGTTGAGAAACTTTCCGGAGGAGAAAAGCAAAGGGTGTTCTTGGCTATTGCACTTAGCTTAGATCCTGAGGTTTTGTTATTGGATGAGCCGACAAGTGCGTTGGATAATAAGACTGCATTTGATATGATGAAAAATATCTTGGATTATTGCAAACACAACGACATCACACTTGTAGTTGTGAGTCACGCTAGACAATTGGTCGACGAATTTGCAGATAAAATAATCGATTTGGGAGAATAAAATGGGAATAATTAAAATACCATGGACTAGGTTCGTTCTGATTTATTTGCTTTTGTTAGTTGTGTTATTCGTAATGAAGAAGTGTCGTATCAACAAAACAAAAATGCTAGTTGTAGCAAGTGTTCGTATGACTGTGCAACTTATAATCGCAGGTTTCATTCTAACTTATGTGATAAATTCGAACAACAATTTATTTGTAATAATTTACATATTGATAATGGCGACATTCAGCAGTTTAAAAGTTTTCAAAGGAAATCATTTATCTGACAAATTCAAAGCGATTATAGGATTTAGCATATTATTTTCAGGATTACTTGTGGAGTGCTTCTACGTAGGATTTGTAATCAGAAAACCTATCTTCGATGCACAATATGCGATTCCAATTTCTGGGATGCTTTTCGGAAACACGATGACGGCTGTGAATTTGGGAGTAAATTACTTAAACGAAAATCTGAAACTAAACAAAAATAAAATCACAACGTTAATTAATTTGGGAGTAAGTGCAGACACAGCACTCATTCCTATTGTCAATCGATCCGTAGAAATGGCGATACTACCGAATTTGAACAGCATGATTGCTATGGGAATTATAAGTCTTCCTGGAATGATGACAGGACAAATCCTATCCGGAGTTAGCCCAAACACTGCAATAATTTATCAGATATCTGTGATGATAGCCATCTGCGCGAGCGTTAACATTGCAAGTTTCTTGTCGCTTTATTTGGGATACAAAAGTTTGATTAATAATAGAGAGCAAATAAATTTTGAATTATAATTGGAGGAAAAAATGAGAATTGAAAAGGATTCTATCGGTGAAATCGAAGTAAGTGACGATGTTTTGTGGGGAGCACAAACTCAAAGAAGTTTCAACAATTTTAAAATTGGAACAGAAAAAATGCCACTTGAAGTCATCAAAGCGCTCACAAGATTAAAAAAAGCGTGTGCGATTTCTAATAACAAATTGGGAAAACTTACAGACGAAAAGAAGGATTTGATTGTGGGTGCATGTGATGAAATCTTGGATCACAAACATGACAGCGAATTTCCACTAGCTGTGTGGCAAACTGGATCTGGAACGCAATCCAACATGAATGTGAACGAAGTCATCGCACACATCGCAAACCAAAAGATTGGGGAGAACATCATTCATCCGAACGATGATGTGAACAAATCCCAAAGTTCTAACGATACATTCCCATCTGCAATCCACATTGCACTTAAACACATGATTGATTCAGAACTAATCGAAGAATTAGAAAACACTGAAAAAGTCTTGGAAACATTGATGGAAGAAAACAAAGATATCATCAAAATCGGACGTACACATTTGCAAGATGCAGTGCCTCTAAGATTGTCACAAGAAATATCGGGATGGCTTTTCATGATTAGAAAAGGCAAACAACACATCATTGAAGCAAGCAAAGCGTTAAACGAACTTGCAATTGGAGCTACAGCCGTTGGAACTGGACTCAACGCAGTTAAAGGATTCGACCAAATGGTAGTAGATGAAATAAATGCCCAAATAAATGGAGAATTCATCACTGCAGAAAACAAATTCCACGCACTTACATCAAAAGATGCAATAAGCTATACTCATGGAGCAATCACAGCCCTTGCTAATAATTTGATGAAAATTGCAAATGATGTGAGATTTTTGGCGAGTGGTCCAAGATGTGGAATCGGCGAATTATCAATTCCTGCAAATGAACCGGGCTCATCAATCATGCCTGGCAAAGTAAATCCAACACAAGCAGAAGCGTTGACTATGGTTTGTGTACAAATAATGGGCAACAACACGACAATTCAAGTCGCAGCAAGCCAAGGAAATTACGAACTAAACGTGTACATGCCTGTGATTATTTATAACGCGTTGCAATCAGTACGACTAATTAAAGATGCTACAAAATCTTTTACAGATAATTGTCTAAGAGGACTCAAAGCAAACAGAGAAGTCATAGATTATTATTTGAACAATTCGTTAATGCTAGTCACTGCACTTAACACAAAAATTGGCTACGACAAAGCTAGTACAATCGCAAAATACGCACACAAAAACAACACAACACTTAAACAAGCTTCCCTTGATTTGGAAATTCTTACAGAAGAAGAATTTGACGAATACGTCGACCCTACAAAAATGTGCTAGTTAAAAAAATATTTTATATTGAAAAATAATAATATAAAATATATAATAAGTGTGAGGGTAATGGGGGGAGAATATGAAAAAGAAATTAACGATTTATGTGGTAGCAGTGATGACGTTTCTGATGCATATTGGATATGATATAAGCTACGGTCAAAATGAAAGTAACATAATGAAAATGTTGGCTAGTACACAAACTTTGCCAAAAGCAGGCATAGACAACGAGCATATTTTAATAAGCATCGCTTGTTTAATAATCATTACTGGTGCATTTTTTGTGTTTTTTAAAAAAAGAGAAAAGAAGTAAGAAATTACATTGCTAACGTAGGTTAATACACGCAGTTAAGCATATCGTACATATGCTTAGCTGCTTTTTTGTTGCTTAGGTAGGTGAATAATTGCTTTGCTAAGGTAGGTAAGTTTTACGCAGATTAAGCATATTGCACGAATATCTAGACTACGAAAATAAATAAATCCTAAGCTCATAAGCCTAAAATCGCAAACTCGCTGACGCTCAAACAGTGCGATTTTTGACGGCTTATTTCACTTGGATTTATACTTATTTTCTCCGTATGATATTCTTAGCAATAAGGCTTAACTGCTTTTTTTTGATGCTTATTAAAATACTTTATAAGGAAGAAAAAAGATGAGTAGAAAACCAAAATTACAGGTAATAATCTACCTTGTTTTTTTTTAGAGTCAAGTTGGTCGGATTTTTCTGAGGAAAATCTGAATGTAATTTTGGTAATCTACTTTTTGTAATTTATCAACATACTTGGTTTTGAAATGGGGGATTTTGTGTAGAAGAAGTTTGTTGTTTGAATATTTATTGCTTAGATAGGTAAAACCACGCAGATTAAGCATATTGCACGAATATCTAGACTACGAAAATTTGTTATTTCTAAATCTCGAAACCCTAAAATTTGAAGCTCACTACGTTCGGCGGTCAAATTTTAGCCGGGTTTCTTCGATTTGAAACAACTTGAATTTTCTCCGTATGATATTCTTAGCAATAAGGCTTAACTGCTTTTTGTAATTTATCTACAAATGTTGTTTCAGTTCGAAATAAAAAAAATCATCAAGCACGATTGCATTGCTAACATAGATAAATTCACGCAGTTAAGCATATTGCACGAATATCTAGACTACGAAAACTTGTGATTCCTAAATCTCGAAACCCTAAAATTTGAAGCTCACTTCGTTCGGCGGTCAAATTTTAGCCGGGTTTCTTCGATTTGTAATCAACAAAATTTTCTTCGTATGATATTCTTAGCAATAAGGCTTAACTGCTTTTTATTTATCTACAGATGTTGTATCAGTTTATAAAACAAAAAATCATCAAGCACGAATATCTAGACTCCGTATGATATTCCCAGCTTTGGATGATTTTTTTATTTTTACAAATAGTCTATTAAATTTTCTTCTGATATGTCTATTGGGTCGTCGTGGTAGTATACTTTGATTATCATGTCTTCTGTGATTTCCCAGATGTTTCCTTGGACTGCGAAGATGTTCCACTTGTCTATGTCGAAGATTCTTTTGTAGCTTTGGTAGATTTTATTGTATTCTTCGGGATACAAATATCTATAATCTTCGGAGCCTATTAGAAACGGGTTGGGCATTCTATGATCTTTCAAGTATTTGTAGTAATTTTTCAGATCGTCTTCATCTTTTGGTACGTAGTGGTTGTTGAGTACGTAGTCCCATTTTGCTCCATCTAGATAAACGACTTTTTCTGCGGGTACTTTGAGGCAATAAGCTACGGAGTTTTCGTCTGGTTTCATGCAGTTTTTGTTACTGACTGAGCACCATATTGGTAGTTTTACATCGTAAGGTTTTGGGACGATTTGTTCTGCTTGTTTGACAAAATAGGTGTATTTTTCTCTGAAAAACTCATAGATGTCTCCCAAATGTTCACTTGCGTATTCCAATTTGTTTATGAATCTTTTTTCTTTTTTCAATACGTCTAGTGATCTTTTGTCTTGCATTGTGTAAAGCATTACGTATCCATTTGTTTCATTTGGGTTTTTCATTTGTTTCATTATTTGTTCCTTTCTGTTTCGTGCATTATGATGAATGCGATGAGTATTATGACAGGAAGTATGAGTATTGATTTTGTTGAGTAGACAATTGATGTTAGTGTTCCGATTATACAACCTAGTATGAATATCAAGATTGCAGAATATGTCGTAAATGATGCTTTGAGTAGGTTATTATCTTTTGTGTACAGGTAGTCGATGAGTCTGTCGGTTGCTTTTTTCAAATTTCCTGTGCACATTGTCGTCATTAAATCTACTCCGTTGAATCTTCTAAACGCTTCGATTTGCATTGCGCATACGAATGATATGAGAAGACATGCTAATTTGTTCAAATTTTCCGGTACAAATCCAACTAATGCTAGGATTATTCCTTCAAAAACTATGATTACTTGTCTCCAATGTACGATTTTCATGTATTTGTGTTTTTTTTCAAATATTCTAACCAGAGTTGTTCCCAATATGAATGCGATAATCGGCATGATGTAGCGGACTATTTTGTCCAAATTCCCATAGCAAATATTTATCGAGAGTAACACGAGGTTTCCTGTTTGTGCGAAGGCGAACACTCCTCCACGGGTTACGTAGCTGTAGCTGTCTAAGAATCCTCCGATTAGTGTTAGTATGAACATTATTTGTAAACTTTCAGATTTTTGTGTCATTAAATCACCTGCTTATTTGATTACATTATACCATTTTTTCATTTATAGAAAAAATCAATAAATGATTTGAACATTATATGATAAAATAAATTTGTAACAAATTAATTCGAGGAGGAGTTATGAAAAAACTATACAAATTATTGCTATTAGTTGCCGTTGTGAGCATGGCTTTTACAGCGTGTGCTAAAAAAGACGACAAACAAACTGATAACACTAAACAAGAACAAAAGACTGAACAAAAATCAGAAGAAAAGAAAGAAGAAAAGAAGGAAGAAGCTTCAAACAAAGAAGTTGACAGAAAAATCTTCGTCGATCCACAATACGTTAAGGATGTAATCGACGGAAAAAGCGATGTAAAAGATTACGTTGTTGTCGAAGCAACTTGGGGAGAAGCTAAGGACAGCCCAGATTATTTGAAGGGTAACGGCCACATCAAAGGTGCCATCCACGTTAACACGGATTCAATCGAAGTTGGTCCAGTATGGAATTTGAGATCTCCTGAAGAAATCGAAAAAGCATTACTTGCACAAGGAATCACTAAGGACAAGACAGTTATAGTTTACGGTCCAGACACAGGCGCAACAAGAGTTGCCTTCACTTATATGTATGCAGGTGTTGAACACGTTAAGATTTTGAACGGTGGAATCAAAGCTTGGAAAGACAAAGGATTTGAAACAGAAACTACTGAAAACAAAGCAGTTGCAGCAACTGATTTTGGAACAAAAGTACCAGCTCATCCAGAATATTTGATTTCTTTGGATCAAGCAAAAGACAAACTTGCTAACGACAAGAATTTCCAATTAATTTCAATCAGAAGTGAAAAAGAATGGAAGGGAATTGAATCAGGATATTCTTACATTCCAAAAGCTGGTGAACCAAAAGGCGCATTGTGGGGTAAATCAGGAAAAGACAACTCTGATATGTCTTACTACACAAACCCAGATGGAACTTACAAATCATTCGATGAAGTTAAGAAAATGTGGGAAGAACAAGGAATATCTACAGACAAAGAAATGTCATTCTACTGTGGAACAGGTTGGAGAGCAACATTACCTTGGTTTATAGCATTTGAAAACGGATTAAATCCAACAATCTTCGATGGTGGCTGGAACGAATGGCAAATGCACAAGGAACTTCCAGTACAAGTTGGAGATCCAAAAGACAAGGACGTAGAATTCACAACAGTTGACAAATTGCCAAACGACAAAGCAACAAAATAATGAAAATATTTAGAAGAATTTTATCTGTAATCCAAATCGTAGCACTGTTTGCGATATTTATCGTGCATTATTTCACCAAACACAAAATGGGAATGCAACGACACGTAATGTACAAGAACATGATGTTCGAACAACAAGTAGACATGAATATTGTAATTCCAGTTATAATAGCCGTGCTTATACTGATGTTTGTGTATTTGACTTACAGAATCATTAAAAATAAAGTATCCAAGCTAGAATACGTGCTGTTCGTGAATCTTTCAGTATTTGCAATATTAATGGCAACATTCGCCAAAAATGTTTTCGAATTAGATTACAACGTAGCCATCATTCTTTCAGCAGTGGTTGCGTTACTACAATTTATAAAAACAACAAGCTCATCTTATTAGGTGAGCTTGTTTTTGTGGGCAATTATTTCCAAGTATTTAAACATTTTTGATACTTGATATAATCAGCAAACGGCTTTCTTGCAAGGTAGTTGTGATTGTCTATCATATTTTTTTCTTTTTCTAATTTTTTATCATAAGCAAAACAAAACATCTTGTTGTAGTTATTTTTTCTAGGATTCAAATAAACATTTGAGTACAAGAAATATCGGTACTCGTATTGTGTATTGGGATCGTCTTTGAAATATATCGTAAAACTTGTAGTGTTCTTACTTGGTTCACTATTTTGTTCGATTGATTTGATGTTGGATCTGTCTGTTCCTTGTAAAGTGAGGACTTGGTCTAGTTTTTTGTTTGCGAAATAGCTTTGAATTGGATGATCAACAACCCACCACACAACATTGTAAATTACGAAAATACAGATCACAATTTTGATAAATTTGTATAGTTTATTTTTCATATTTACCTCCTAATACCATCCATCAGTGTATTTCATGTATTTTGCCTTTTTAAAATAAGTGTTACCAATTGGACTTCCAGTAGCGTATTCGTAAATAGAAACACTGATTTTGTTGGTATCTTCAAACAAATGTGGCAAATTATATAAGCTAAAATTAGTTAAATAATAACTGTAATTGTATTCAACCAATGGATCATCCTTAAAAATCACATCAAAATCATAATCCCCAGTTTTATAATTATAGCTTGATGAAATCTTCAAAATATTATCTTTATTAGTTCCTTGCTGTTCCATAAAAGAATACAGCCTGTGTTTTCCACAAAAATATTGAACTGGATGATTAACAGTCCATCCAACAATTAAGTAGACGATTACAATTGTAAGTAGGATTTTAAATAACCTTTTCATAAATTTCACAACCTTTCTTGTGTTAATTACATTATACCCAAATTTTTCAAATCAGAATAGTAATAACTCTCCTACAAATGTATGTATAAATGAAAGGGGGAGTGAAAATGAAAAAATTAAAAATCACTTCAGTAAATGATGTAAACGGAACACAAAAGAAAAGTTCCAAAACTTTCAGTAACTTATCATCAACAGTTACTAACGAAAACTTGAAAAGTGCAGCGTATGCAATCAATTCATTAGTAGATTCTGATGAAAAACATGCGTATGTAGTAGAAGAAACAGAACTTTAGGAGGTATTTAAATGCAAGAATATTTACAAATCAAAATAGGCAATGATTCAAATGAAACAATGACCATCAATTTAACTAACTATGACCGTGCGAAAACTGAACAAGAAATCAGCAAAGTAATGGACAAAATCTTAGAAGCAAAAACATTCACTGGCAAAAAAGATATCTACAACAAAAAAGTCTCAGCAGATGTAATAACTGTAGATAAAAAACCAATGAACATACAATAAGGATAACAAATGGACGAATTCTTAAGTTTTGTCGGTAACGTCGGCTTTCCCATTTCAGTGACAGCATTTCTTCTAATAAGAGTTGAATCCAGATTAGAAGACATCAAAATCTCCATTGAAAAGCTGAACGCCATCCTCACTAACTTAAACAGATAACCTTAATTTCATATATCATTTCCTAAAATTTTTCTAACGAAACGGTAAGTCTCACACGAGATTTACCGTTTTTTGTGTGCAATTGTGTAGAAATTAAAAAATTTAAAAAAATACTTGTGAATCATTATCAATTGGTGTATTATATTAATTGTTGCAAATCATTTGCATTTAAGGAGGAATTAATGATAAAAAATTTTAGAAAATTATTGGTGCTTTTGGCGCTAGTTTTGGTTTTTGTGACTGCGTGTAGCAAACAAGATTCAAAAACTCAAGACACAAAACAAGAAGATACAAACAAAACCAGTGGAAAGAAGACAATTTATGCGACATTTTTTCCTGTAGCAGATTTGACGAAGATGATTGTACAAGACAAGATGGATGTCAAGACTATTATCAAGACGAACGAAGAGCCGCATTCATTCGAGCTTACGACAGATAATATGAAGGATATTTTAAAGGGAGATTTGGTTGTCTACAATGGCGCTGGAATGGAGTCTTTTGTTGATGATTTGAAAAAATCTATGAATGATGATGGAAAGTTTTTGGATTTATCTAAGGGGCTAACTTTGTTGGATTCTTCAAGTGAAGGTTCGGATATGAAAGCTATCAATCCACACACTTGGCTTTCAGTAAAGAATGCTGAAAAAATGTTGAATACTATTTATGAGAAAGTATCCTCGATTGATCCAGAAAACGAAAATTTCTATAAGAAAAATTTAGAAGATTCTACTGCAAAATTTGATTTGTTGGATAAAAAATTCGAGCAAGAACTTTCTAAGGTAAAGAGCAAGGAGAAGTATTTCGTGGTTTCTCATGCTGCATTTAATTATTTGGCAGATGATTATGGTTTGAAACAAGTTGCTGTGACTGGTATTTCTCCAGAGGATGAACCTACTGCAAAACAACTAAAAACTATAGCTGATTTTGTGAAGGATAAGCATATTTCTACAATATTTTTTGAAGGAAAGGCTACACCAAAAGTTGCAGAGACTTTGGCAAAAAATACCAACACGAAAACATCTACTTTGTACACTATGGAAAATCTCGATGAAAATCAAGTTGCCAAGGGATATTTGAAGCTTATGGAAGAAAATCTAAAATCACTTGTGGAAGCTTTTAATGAGTAGTGATGTAATTTCTGTCAGTGATTTATCTTTTGCATACGACAAAAATCTGATTTTAGATAATGTGAATTTTTCCGTAAAAGAAGGAGATTTTGTCGCAATAGTTGGTGAGAATGGCGCTGGTAAGTCTACTTTGATGAATCTTATTTTGCACAATCTCAATAACTACGATGGAGAGATAAAACTTTTTGGTACTGATATAAAAGAGGATAATCATTTCAGAGATTTGGCATATATTTCCCAAAATTCTGTTTTATCGTATAGGAATTTTCCGACTACGATTGAGGAAGCTGTGAAGATTCATTTGTCTTTTTTGAAGAAAAAGACTGATGCAAGTATATATTTAAAACAAGTGGGGCTTTTCGAACACAGGAAAAAAGCATTGGATGAATTGTCTGGTGGACAACTTCAAAGGCTTGGAATTGTTCTGGCACTTATAAAAGATGCGAAGATTATTTTCTTGGACGAGCCTACAAGTGGTATAGACAAGAAGTTTGCAGATGAATTTTTCCAAAACTTGTCAACTCTCAAAAATCAAAACAAAACTGTTGTTGTGATAACTCATCAGCTTGATTTGGCGAAAAAATACATTGATTATGCTATTAAAATCAAAGATAAAAAGTCAATGATAATTAATAATAACGAGATTAGTCTGTGAGGAGAATATGGATATATTTGAATACGAATTTATGCAACGAGCATTCATCGTTGGAGGGTTGATAGCAATAATACTTCCCTGTATGGGACAGGTCGTTCTATTAAAAAGGCTATCGATGATTGGAGATACGCTTTCTCATTCATCACTTGCAGGACTAACTATTGGACTTGCATTGGGATTCAATCCACTGTTGGCGGCAATCATCGCGTGTGTTTTTGCGGGGCTGTCTATTGAAGTTATCAGAAATAGATTGAAATCATATCAGGAAATATCAACGGTTATAATACTTGCAGCATCCATTGGTCTTGCAGGAATATTTTCATCCATGGTGAAAAACACCAACAGCATCTCATCTTATTTGTTTGGATCAATTGTAACCATAAGTGATGAAGAATTTTATTTGGTAATAGCTGTGTCAGCTTTCGTTTTGATTTCTTATAGCCTATTGTACAAAAGCTTGTACTTGAGTATTTTCGATCAGAAAGCTGCTAGCATATTGGGGATTAATATAAAATTTATAAATTTTTGCGTGACATTTTTGTCGGCAATAGCTATATCAATTTCAGCGAAAACAATAGGCTCACTTATAGTGTCATCACTACTTGTATTACCGAGTATTAGCGCTATGCAATACACCAAAACTTACAAGAACACACTAATCGTTTCAATAATATTTTCGGTTATTTTCGTGTATTTGGGTCTTTTCATATCGTATGCATTAAACCTTAGACCGGGATCTGTAATTGTATTGTTATCAGTCGTTTGGTTGATAATTTCATTAATAATAAAGAGAAAATAGGAGTAAAAATGAAAAATAGTAATAAAAAAATAATATTGGCTGTGGTTTTATGCTCAACCATTTTAAGTTCATGTTCACTTTTTTCTAAACCAGAAAAAAAATCAGAGCAAACAAACAAATCTACAAAAAAAGTTGAACAAACAACTGACAGCAACAAACAATCTACAATAAAAAAAGACAAGACGACAGAAGTGTTAATAGATTCAGAAATCAAAAAAGAAGATATCGCAAAAATCGTAAAACACGGAGACCATTGGCATGTGTTCACAAAAGACGGCAGGGAAAAAATCACATACAAAGACCCTAATAAATTACAAAACACATCTAACTTAGAAATGGTCAGCGTTGTTGGTAAAAGTAGACTCAAAGGCCAAAATGTCGTTGCAATCAAAAAACACGGCGATCACTGGCATGTTTATTTACGAAATGGTGGAGAATATCTAACTTACGAAGACCCATCAGCAATGTTTCCACACATAAAAGTAGGAACATATGTAGGAAGTCACAGTGATCACAGAAAACACAATAACAAAAGAATGGATGCTAGAACAATAGCACACGAAAAACAAAAAATAAAACAAACAATTGAAAAAAATGACGAAAGAGTTATCAAAATTTTAAAACACGGAGACCATTATCACATCTACACATCAAAAGGCAATGAATTCGTGTCATACACAGACCCACGAAGCTTGTATCCAAACGCTGAGTATGGACAGTACGTTGGAACTCATGCCAACAGAAAACAAATGATTGAAAAAATCATCCGTGAAGATAGACAAAAACAAAAAAACAAAGAAACTTCTAAGAAAACTCTTGCCAAACAAAATTCAGACAAGCTAATAAAAGATGAAAAGCTTGTAAAAGTAGAAGACAACAAGAAAAAACACAATATAGTTAAAATTCTAAAACACGGAGATCATTGGCACATCTACACAAAAAATGGCGAAGAATTCATAACTTATGAAGATCCATCTTCCAAATATCCGGATGTAGCAGTTGGGATATATACAGGTAGTCACACACAACAACCACAACAACCAAGAAAAGACAACAAAGACAACACACCACAAGAAAATCTGCCTGAAAATCCAACAGACACACAACAAAACAATAAACCAGACAAAAAAGAACAACCAACAGAAAAAACAAGAGAACAAAAAATACAAGAACTAAAAATAACCAAAGTTTTGGGAAAAGATGGAACAGTAAATGAAATTAACAGATTTGACATCGTAAAAATTTTAAAACACGAAGACCACTATCACATTTACGACTCTAACGGAAACGAAGCAATAACATACACCAACCCACAAGACCTTTATCCAAATGCTTATTTTGGAAATTATGAAGGAAGCCACAATAATTCACAAAACAACAATGAATTCAAATGGCCAGAAAATATCACAAAAATCGTAGACCACAAAGATCATTGGCATTTGTATAGGGGAGATGAAGAAGTTGCAGTAGTTAGAGTAAATCCGAAAGATCACTACCCAAATGCAGAATATATCAAAGATTACATCGATGTGGGAAATGTAGAAGTAGAAGACAAAGATGTATTCAATTATGACGACATAAAAGCTAACAAAGTTGAAGGAATCGAAGCAGTATTAAACGACAATCTACGAAACATGACAGGATATGGAAAATTGACTGATGGAATCGCAATCATGGGAACAGAAGACAAACAAGACAACGTATTTTACTGGCTACATGGAGACCACTACCATGCAATAAGCATAAAAGATTTGGTAAAAATGGAAAAATCTGGAGCATTGAAAGGATTCACAGCAAAAGATGTAGTTGCAACATTGAAATACAAGTTCCAACATCCACAAGAAGATTTGACATACAAATCAGACTTGAATATCGAAGAAATAATAGAATTCTTGAAATCTCACTATAAAATAAACGATGATTCAAGAATATTCTCAATAGGACAAGAAACTGTCGACATTTACACTAATGATACAACAAATAGTTTCCACATAAGCCAATTTGAAAAGAAAGACGGAGAAATAATCTTCAAAGGACAACTTCCTCAAATACCAAGTGACGAAGAACTTGAAAAACAAGAAGAAACAGAAGAAGAAATTGGTGAAAAAGAAACAGAAGAAGAAATTGGTGAAAAAGAAACAGCTGAAGCAACAAATAAAAAAACTGTAGAAGATAAAAAAGCAGAAGAAAAACAACCAGAAGAAAAACAACCAGAAAACAAAGAAAACAAAAAACAAAATCCAGAAGAAAAACAAAATCTTCCTACAGAAAATAAAAAAGAAACAACTGAGACAAACTCAGAAAACATCTAAAAAATCGGCTCTTAGTGAGCCGATTTTTCATATAATTTATTTTGCTTCTTCAAATTTGATGTTATATTCAAAATCTGCTGGATTGTAGTAATCAAGAGCTTTTCCTTCTACTTCTGCGTATGGATATCCGAAGTTATTAAGTGGTTTGTCGTCTTGTTTTGGTTCAAGAGTAAGATCGCGACCAGTAGTTAATGCTACACGAAGTGAATC
The DNA here is from genome assembly GCF_046991905.1 of Finegoldia sp. Taxonomy (NCBI): domain Bacteria; kingdom Bacillati; phylum Bacillota; class Tissierellia; order Tissierellales; family Peptoniphilaceae; genus Finegoldia; species Finegoldia sp. The sequence continues at coordinate 61,125 of NZ_JBKWZF010000004.1, forward strand.
CATTCCACCCCAATAATAATCAGCAAGTTCTTTTGTTTTTTCATCAGATTTGTCTAGTTTTTGTTTCAAAACAGCTTTCAAAACATCGCCTGGATCTGCTTTTACCCAACCTTGACCTTGAAGGTAGAATTCAGACCAGCAGTGTTGACCTTTAGTTTCATCATCAGATGCTTTCTTGCTCATTCTTACACCGAAGATTTCACGTGCAGGAACGCCAGCTGCTCTACATAAAGCTACGAAAACTGAGTGAATATCAGTACATTTACCTTGTGGCATATCCAATAATTTTTCAACTTCACCAGTACCGCAACCTTTTACAGATTCGTCACGGTTCATATTAGCGATAGTCCAATCGTAAATTGCTTTTACTTTGTCCAAATCAGTAGTCTTACCTTCAGTGATTTTGTCAGCAAGTTCTTTAACTTTACCATCAACAGGCATCATGCTGTTTGGTTGTAAGAATTCTTTAAGTTCGTCTTTTTTAGCTTGGTCTTCTTTTTCAGTAAGTTCTCCTCTTTTGATTTCCTTACGTTCAGCATCAAAAGATAGTGAAACCTTACGGTCAGTTGCTTCATTGTCCCATTCAACATAAAGCATCTTGTTACCTAACTTGTCAGTAGTTTGTTGTTGTTTAGCATGAGCTTCATCCAAATCCACCTTAACGTTAGAAATTTTTTGGTATTCTGAATCTTGTGGAATTGGTAACCACAATTTTACAGATTTGCCTTTATCGTATTTTGACAAATCAACATTTGTTGTCAAAGTTCCTTTTCTTTCTGCGAAGTTTTCTTCCTTCTTTTCTTCTTTTTTGATTTCTACCTTATTAGTGTCTTCCTTTGCAGTTTCTTCCTTCTTAGTTTCAGTAGTTTCTTGTGAGTTATTCTTAGCACATGCTGATAAACTAACCACAAATACCAATAAAAGTAAAATCTTTAATGCTTTTTTCAAAAAAACATCCCCCTTTATATATTTTTACATAAAATTAGGCAATATATGAAATATTGCCCAATTAAATATCTTATTTTGCTGCAGAACCTTCGATTTTATATCCTGCATCCATCCAAGCAACTATTCCACCTGGGTGACGATATACATTTGTAAATCCAGCTTCTTTTGCGATAGTTGCGCCGACATCACTTCTAGCACAACCAACAAAACCACAGTATACAACAACAGTTTTGTTTTTGTCATCGCCCAAAGCTTTCAAGAAAGCTTCTTTTTGTTCTGGTTTTAATTCGTCAGCTTTCATAGGCAATTCAGCATTTACAGCGCCAGGAATTCTGTTTTTGTCGAAAGATTTAGCTGGCATAGTATCCACTATAACCATGTCTTTCTTTTGATCAATCCATGAATTCAAATCTTCTGTAGATACAAGTTCATATCCACCTTTGTTGACAGCTTTTACAAGTTTCATACTTGCAGTTTCAATTTTTTGTTCATTACCGTCTTTTGCAGTTCCAGGACCCTTTGCGGCTCCAGGAGCAGCTTTTTGGCAACCAGTTGCCAACACTAAAATCATGGCAAACAATGTCAAAGCTTTAATGAATTTCTTCATTATGTAATCCCTCCTAAAATATTCTATATATTAATTATATCGTAAAATTTGTATTTCATTTATTGAAATAATTTATAAATAGGCTGTTTTTATGCCAAATTTGTGTCATTTTCTATAAATGACGAAAAAATTGTGCGATATATATTTGTTTTTCAAAAAAAACCCTACAATTTATTATGATATACTATAATTAATTCAATATTTTTATTAATTTATCAATCTCCCAAGGAGGGTTTATGTATATTTTAATTGTTGCCATTGTGCTTTTATTGGCGCTTTTGGCTGTAAAATTTTCAGATAAATTCGGTATTATAGTTGCGAAAATTATCCGTAACAACAAACTTGTAATTCCACGTGGAGATACTGTGATTTGTGCAGATGACACTGTTATAATTGGCGGCAAATCTTATTTTGATCCGACAGGTTACGGTTTGGTTGAAATCACAATCAGCGACAAGAACAACTGGAATGGCAAGAAATTAAAGGATATCGACATGATTGATTCTGAACTTGTGGTTATGATTCAATCAAAGAACGGTGAAATCATCGTTCCTACGGGCAATGTTACGCTTAATGTTGGGGATAAGTTGATTATTCTAAAAGAAACGGTAAGATTGTAAATATTTTGTTAATTGTGAACATTTGATATAAACTCTGATATAATAATAAAATAATTACATTTTAAGGAAGGATTTTATGATAGATTTTTTGATTCAAAAATTTGTTAAAAATTACGAGGACACGCAAAGCTTCACTACGCGTAGATCATACGGGAATTTGAGCAGTGCTGTGGGATTGTTCATTAACTTATTTTTGTTTTCTACTAAATTAATAATAGGATTACTCACTAATTCCATAGCGATAATGGCTGATGCTATCAACAATTTATCGGATTGTTTCAGTATTATTCTGATGGTTCTAAGCTTTAGTATGAGCACGAAACCCGCCGATGAAAAACATCCGTACGGTCATTCACGATTGGAGTACATCTTCTCGTCGTTGATTACGATTTTGGTCATTTACATCGGGGTTAAATTGGTTGTCGCATCATTTAAGAAGATTATTCATCCGGAAATCATCACATTCAACATATATTCGTTGATTGTTCTAATAGTAGCGATTGTGGCGAAGTTTTGGCTTAGCAAATTCTACTACAAAATTTCCAAGAAAATCGACTCTGATTTGTTGATGGCAACATCAGTCGATTCAAAAAGCGACTGTATATCCACATCCATCGTACTTATATCTGTCGTAGTATTCAAATTGACGCACCTTAACATCGACGCATACATCGGACTTTTGGGTGGTGTTATCATCATCAAAAACGGATACGAAATGATAACTGACACTGTGGATAAGCTTTTAGGAACAGGTGCATCTAGAAAATTCGAACGTGAAATCACCGATTTCATCACATCTTATGACGGAATTTACGGTGCACACGATTTGAGAGTTCACGATTACGGTCCAGGTCACATCTTCATAACTGTGGATGTCGAAGTGAACAGCTCCGAAGAATTCATCAAACTTCACTCGTTGGCAGACCAAATCGAGAGAGATTTGATAGAAAAAAAGGGCGTGTATTCGACGATTCACATGGATCCGTTGGCAGTAAACAATCCGAAAGTTCAAAACTTGCACGAAATTGTCGAGAAAATCATCACCGATGTTAACGATAAATGGATATTGAACGATTTTAGGATTTGTCCGAAAAAAGAAGGCGACGAGATGATTTTTGACATCAGAGTAGATATAGATGAGAAAATGGAAGATAAGGAAATAGTCGATATTGTGAAAGGCAAAATCCTATCGCAAATCACTGACTACAAGCCAATCATAGCGATTACAAGAGGATATCAAAGAAGAAACTTTTATTAAAATGAAAAACATTAAACGAATTTACGATCAAAACCCACTCAAATTCATACTTGAAGTCTACGCAGTGTATTTGGTGTGGTTTTTTGCAATGGAAAAAATACCAAATAGAAATTATCACATAGTATATTCGAAACTAGACGACTACATTCCTTTTTATAAACCAGCGATACTTATGTACTCGTCGTGGTTTTTGATGCTAGTGATACCATTTGTATATCTATTAAAGAGAAAATCATACGATAATATGTACGACATAATTATCCCGATGTTTTCTGCGATGTTCATATCACTGATAATTTATGTGATATATCCGACAGCCTTGGATATTAGAGTTACAAACATAACTGGAAATGATGTGTGTGCGTGGTTAATCAGACAAATTCAGAAAATTGATGCGCCAAATAACGTGTGTCCAAGCATCCACGTATCGACAACCGTGATAATAGATAACCAGTTTCGAAAAATATTGAAAAATAACAGCAAACTAAAATTACTGTTCATATTGTGGGATGTGGGAATTTGCATAAGCACAATGCTTGTAAAACAACACAGCATCATCGATGTGATGTGCGGAGTTGTCCTCGCACATGTGATACTTTTCATATTCAACACAAAACAAAACACAGCTTATCACTATTAGTGACAGGCTGTGTTTTTTTGGTTTGTAGAATAATTTATTTGTTTGAAACTGGGAAAACAAATGATAATATCATTAAAATCGCAAACGCGAAAATTGATATAACATTGATTATAACATGCAATAATCTGAGATTTTTGTCGGATATTTGATTTCGTAGCGCCAAATTCAAAATAGCGAACGGAATTAAATACAACAAAACAAAGCCTTGTTGACCGAATCCATCAAAAAATATCAGTCCGATTAATACAATAATTTGTGCCAAATAAGACAAAGGTATTAATAATTTCTTCATAAAATACTCTCTAGTCTTTCAATATAGATTCAGTTATTTTCAAAAATCTCTTCCAAATAAGTGCGAATATCACAAAATTCACTAAGGCTTGGACTGAGTTTGGAAGAATTGTAGCGATTGCAGTCTTGTTTCCGTAAAGAGTAACTGATGTGAAGTAATATCCTACAACCATCACCAATTCACAGATGATTCCTGCAGTTAGGACTGTGGATGTTTTTTGATTGTTGATTTTCTTCAAGAATAATCCCATTAAAAGAGCCATCAAACCTTTGACGATGAATGTAAATGGTGCAAACGCCGCATAACCGAGCAATAAATCCGCCAAGCTTGATCCGAATGCTGCGGCAATCATTCCTATAACTGGTCCGAATGCGACAGTGGATAATAATATAATGAAGTCTCCAAGATTAACATAACCCATCGCAGGTGACACTGGGATTTTGATTACCATTGTGAAAAACGTTGTAAGTGCAATGAAAATCGCTGTTGTTGTGATTTTTTTAGTGTTCATTGATTCCTCCTCATGCATGTATATTATAAAACATTTGTGTGGTGGTTAATAGTAACAAAATCTGAAAAAATTATGGTAACAGATTTGATAATAAAATTTGTTTGAAAAAATATTTTTGGAAAAAAATGTAGGAAATTTGAGGTTTTACACATTATTATTCAATTAAATAATAAAAAAACAATGAACAATAAATGTTATCAGTAATTTGTCCAAATAAAACAACTTAATTTGCAAAATGCGTGGATTATTATCTTTATTTTGATGAAAACGATAGAAGTATATTTATGAAATACGAATTTCAAAATTAGTTTGACATTTACTATTTAGTTAAGTAAAATTATGTTATGAGCAAAAAAGCAAATATTTTGCCGTTTTTGCGGATAAAAAAGTAGGAGGGAAATATGAAACCATATTCTAAAAAGTTTTTAGCTGGTGTGTTATTGTTTTCATTGGTATTACCAAGTGCAACGACATTTGCAACTAATCAAACAGATAGCACTACATACGCTAAGCTTCAAGAACAAGGTGTAAAGGCAGACCAAGAAGTCAAAGTTATCGTAGAAACTAATGACAAGGCTGCCATTCAAAAAGAACCAAACGTAAAAAGCGCGAGATTCTCAAAAGCCGTGAAGGCATCTGAAGCAGAAGTAAAGAAAACTTCAGAAAACATCGAAACTAAGTTGAAGAAAGAAAACGTTAAAGTAAACAAGGAAGAAGAATTTTCTGCAGTTATCACAGGTTTCTCAGCTAAGGTAAAAGCAAAAGACATCGACAAGTTGAGAAAACAACCAGGAGTTAAGAAGGTTACAGCTCAAATGAAGGCTGAAAGACCAAAAGGAGGAGCAACTCCAAACCTTGCAACAGCTCCAAATATGATTAAGGCTAATACTTTGTGGGATCAATACAAATTCTCAGGACAAGGAATGTTAATTAGTATTATAGATACTGGCGTCGATCCATCTCACAAGGATATGAAACTATCTCCTGATATCAAATCAAAATACAGTAGCGAAGGCGAAGTAAACAAAGTTATTAAAGAAAATGGCTTAAAAGGTAAATGGTATAACAGAAAAGTTCCTTATGGATACAACTACGCTGATGAATCAGATGAAATCAGAGACTCAGGAATCGGTGGATACCACGGAATGCACGTAGCTGGTATAGTTGCTGCAAATGGTGATGCAGAAAATGAAGGAGTAAGGGGTGTAGCACCAAATGCACAATTATTAGCGATGAAGGTATTCAGTAACGATGCATTAGTATCTACAGTTTACGAAGAAGTATGGTTGAAAGCGATTGACGACTCCATCAAACTTGGTGCAGACGTATTGAACATGAGTTTGGGAATGGGTTCAGGTTACAGTAGAGATGGAATATCTCCTACAAACGAAGCATTCAACAAAGCAAAAGCTGCAGGCGTTGTGTGTGCAGTTGCAATGGGTAATGACCGTGTTACAAACTGGGGCGGAGATGGTAAGACTAACTTAGCTATTAACCCTGATTTTGGTACTACAGGACACCCTGCAGTTGCGGATCCATCATATGCAGTAGCATCAATGGAAAACACAAACCTTAGAGGAAGAAATGTTTTAGTTGAAGGAACAGACATTGCAATCTCAACAGGTACTGCAGAAGGTGCAGACGAAGATACAACTACAGAATACCGTGAATACGTTCATGTTGGATTAGGAAATACAGAAGAACAATACAATGGACAAGATGTAACTGGTAAAATCGTCCTTGCGGAAAGAGGAGAAGGATCCTTTAATGATAAAGCTCAATTAGCAAAAACAAAAGGTGCAGCTGGTATAGTAATTTACAACTCTCCAGAAGGCAATAACTTGTCATTTATGTCTGGAATGGAAAATAAGGAATTTCCTTCAGTATTCATCAGCTATGAAGCTGGACAACAATTGATAAAATTATTAGAAGAAAAACCACAACAAAAAATCAACATCACAAAAGTACAATCTGTTAAGAATGATAAGAGTGGACAAATGAGTGAATTCTCATCTTGGGGAATTACTCCTGATTTGAGATTAAAACCAGACATCGCTGGTGTTGGTGGACAAATCTACTCAACAATTAACGAAGATAAGTACACTATGATGAGTGGTACATCAATGGCAACTCCACAAGTTGCAGGTGCAAGTGCATTAGTAATGCAAAGATTGTACGATGCCCATATGTTGAAGAGAACTGATGATGGTAAACCAGATCCAAAACAAGAATACTTGACAGTATTGGTAATGATGAACACAGCCACTCCTGTAAAAGACACAGAAGTAAAAGGCGCTTCATTGTATACACCAAAACAACAAGGTGCAGGACTTGTGGACCTTGAAAAAGCAGCTACAACTCACGTAACTGTAACAGCTACTGGTGGAAAAGATACAAAAGAAGACGGCAAATTAGAATTAGGCGAAGTTGGAGATCAATTTAATGCAACATTCAAATTAAAGAACTACTCTAAAAATGACATCACATTTACACCAAAATACATCTCATTAAGAGATGAAGTAAAAGATGGAAGATACACTGAACATTCATCAGTTGCAGAAGAAAAAACATTGCCACAAGTTACAGTAAAAGCTAACAGTGAAGAAACTTACACTGCAACGATATCTACAAAAGGAATTGACAAAAACCAATTCGCACAAGGATATGTAATGTTTGATTCCAAAACTAATCCTACACTTTCAGTTCCTTACACTGGATTTAAGGGCGATTGGTCACAACCACAATTCATCGACAACATGCCTGATTTTAGCAATGAAGTAAACTACAAGCCAATAGTATATCCAGATGGTGGAGTATATAAATCAGGATTTATGAGAAGACAAGAAAAAGGTGGATGGAATTACTGGAATGCTTGGAATGTTGATGGCAAACCAACAGTATTCGTAAACTCCAACAAACAAGAAGGAATGAATGCAGAAGTTTCTCCAGTAATCTCAATCATGAGAAACGCTCTTGATGTAAAATACGACATCTTAGATAAAGATGGTAAAACATTGAGAAATTTATTCATCGACCCAATCCTTCTAAAAGTAAATGGATTGTACAAAGGTGGAGACAGCCAACACAGATTCGAATACGTTCCTGGTGGAGCTGCTTGGGACTTCAAAGACAGGAGAGGAAAACCTGTTGATGAAGGACAATACATCTATCAAATTACAGGCCACGTTGATTACAAAGATGCTAAAGAACAAAAATATCAATACAACATAGTATTAGATAACACAGCACCAACATTAACTTACAAATACGACAAAGTAAACAGAGAAATAACTGTAATTGCAAAAGATAACTTAGCAGGTGTATTTAGCGTAGGATATGAAAACACTACAACTGGTAAATGGTATGAACAACAAGTTCGAGAAGATCATAGATACGATGATATTGGAATAGTAAGAGATTACTCTTATACATTCAAAATAGCTGATGGATTTGACTTGTCTAACCTAAGCATTTACGCTTGGGATAATGCAAGAAATGTTATCGGTAATAAGATTGACACAGGCATAACTTCTAACATCGAAATCAAACCTATAGAATTGAAAGTAAACGATCCAATTCCAGGATTAGATGAAATCAAAAAGCACATCGTTGGATTACCAAAAGATGCTGAAGTTAAAATATTAGACAATAAAGATAATATTAAAGCTACTGACAAACCTGGTGAATTTGGAATAGAAGTATCTGTTAAGATTGGCGATATGGAAACATATTACTGGATTCCAATCATCGTAAAATCTGAAGAAAAGAAAGAAGAACAACCAGCAAAACCAGAACCAGAACAACCAAAAGACACTACAGTTTACAACTTACCTGTAATCAAGGTTGAAAATCCTGATTATTATGCAGCATTTGGTAAACACGAAGACAAAGACAACCCTGATGCATACAAGAAGATCCATATAAAAGGTAATGTAACTAAGATTAAACAATTAAATCATTTGACATTAACTATCACAAAAGATGGTAAGAAGGTTGAAGGAACAGAAGTTCAAGAAATCAAATCTAAAAAAGAAGGAGACAGCAATTTCTCATTCGATCACGAATTAGACATCTCTAACTTAGAAGATGGACGTGTTTACGAATTACAAATCAAAGCTGAAGGTGAAAATGTCAGAGGAGATGGCATCCAAGATACTATCATCAGAAGAATCAGAAAAGACTACGTTGCTCCAACAATTGAATACACTGTTGAACACGAAGACGAAAAAGCTCCAACAGCTAAAATCAAAGTAAAAGGTCATGAAAACATGACTTATTTGGAAATGTATCTTGACGGATCAATGCTTTCAAGAATAGACAAGACTTGGGATACTTTCGAACTTAAAAATGGAGTTGACGGAGAATTCGAAATAGAAGTTCCATTGGAAGTTGGCGAAAACAAATTCCAAATCAAAGCAAACGATGATGCAGGAAATGAAACTATCCAAGAAGTTGGAATCAATAGAAAAGATCCTAACGCAAAAGACCCAGTTGATACAAAAGAATTGTTCAATAACTTATTGAAAGCAAATTCAATAGTATCAGTTCCTGAAAAATACGAAGTAACTCAAGAACAAATAGCTGAACTTAACAAATTAATCGAAGAAGCAAGAACTGCTATTTCTGAACAACAACCACAAGACAAGGTTGATGAAGTTAACAAGAAATTGACAGATGCTTTGGCTAAGATTAAAGAAAAAGAAGTTAAGAAAATTGATAAGAAACAACTTATCGGTCAAAAAGATGACGCACAAAACTTGTTGGACAAGAAAGAAGTTAAATTAACTGACGAACAACAAAAAGCATTACAAGATTTAATTAAAAAAGCTGAAGACTTAACTAAGAAAGAAGATGCAACTCAAGAAGAAGTTGACAAATTAGCCAAAGAAATCAAAGACGAAATAGCAAAGATTCAAGAATCTGGTAAACCAGGCAAAGAAGATCCAGCAAAACCAGAACAACCTGGCAAGGTAGATCCAGCAAAACCAGAACAACCTGGCAAGGTAGATCCAGCAAAACCAGGACAACCTGGCAAGGAAAACCCAACAAAACCAGAAAAACCAGGAAAAGAAGATCCAACAAAACCTGGCAAGGAAAACCCAGCTAACCCAGGAACAACAACACCAAGTGTACCTGGAACAACAACACCAGAAACACAAGCTCAAACACCAAAGGCAACAACAAGAGTTGCAGGAGCTGACAGAATCAACACAGCAGTAGAAGTATCCAAGAAATACTACAACACAGCTGACACAGTAATCGTAGCAAACTACGAACAATTCGCAGACAGCTTATCAGCATCAGCATTATCAAAACAATTAAAAGCACCAATCCTATTAGTTAAAAAAGATCAACTAGATTCAGTAGTAGCACAAGAAATCAAGAGACTCGGTGCTAAGAACGTAATCGTAATAGGTGGAGAAAAATCAATCGACAAAACTAAAAACAGCCTATCACAATACAACGTTAGAACAATAGCAGGAGCAAACCGCTACGAAACAAGTGCAAAAATCGCACAAGAAATAATCAAGCTAACAGGAACTAAAAAAGCTGTAATAGCAAGCGGAGAAGTATTCGCAGACGCATTAACAGTAGCGCCACTAGCAAACAAAAACAACATGCCAATACTACTTGTACAACCAAATAACATACCAAAAGCAACACAAGAAGTATTGAAACAAATTGAAGAAGTAATAATTGTAGGTGGAGAAAAGACAATCTCCAAAGAAGTAGAAAACAAACTACCAAACCCTACAAGAATAGCAGGAGCAAACCGTTACGAAACAGCAAAGAAAATCTACGAATACGGCTTCAAAGACAGAAAAGAAGTTAACATAGCAAACGGAACAAACTTTGCAGACAGTCTAGTAATAGGCTCCATTGACTGCCCAATATTATTAGCAGAATCAAATGAAGTACCAGAAGCTACAAAACAAGCTATCAAAGACTCAAAATTTGAAAAAGTTAATGTATTTGGCGGAGAAAACTCAATAAATGAATCAATAGTAAAAGAATTGATTAAATAGAGTTAAAAAGTCGCACGATAATATCGTGCGATTTTTTTTGGCTAAAATTGGGAAAAAACGCTTTTTTTATGATATATTATTAAATAGGAGTAATATTATGAAAATTTTTAAGAAACTACTATTGGTTTTAGTGGTGATAGTTATGATACCTCAAATCACCACTGCATCCGAAATAGATAAAATAGACAATATAATAAACCCAAATAGAGAACAAAATGATAGCATCAGCAAGAAAATCATGCAAAATTTCAAATCAAACCTATCATTTGCAGTAAAACAAGCGATGGATGAGGATAATGCGATTTTAAAAGTTAATGTGCTGGACAAAAAAAGCAAGCCGATACCAAAAGTTGAAATAATCGTAACTGATTTAAAAACAGGAAAATCACGTGAGAATCAAACAGACGAAAAAGGAGAAGCTCAGTTCTATAAGCTTGCACCATCAGAACATTCTGTGAAGGTAGTGTCTGCTCCGTCGGGATATTTCTTCGATGAACAAAAAGTGTTACTTGAAAACAACACCGATAATTCCAAAACCTTGATTGCCAAGACAAGAGAGGACAAGGACAAGAAATACAAAATCACTTACAGAATTACCGACAAATACGGCGTTGCACTCAAAGAAATAGACGTTAAACTCAAATCCAACTCAAAAGAATACCTCTCCAAGACTGATATGTTTGGGTATGCGTATTTTGAAGTGGAAGACATAGGAAAATACGAAGTCTACGTTGAAAAAATGAGCGAATATTTTGAAAAACATGATAATTTCAAAATCAATGACATTGAGATTAATCCAAATTCAGAAGAATCTATTTATAGTTCACAAATAAACGCACAAATCAAAAAAGAGTTTGAATCAGCACTTATAATCAACGTTAAAAAAGCCGACAAACCACAAGAAAAAGTTCTGGTTTCATTAAAAGATAGAAGAACAGATATGTATGCATTCCAGTACACAAATAAAGAAGGAAAAGTAGTATTCGACAATTTGTTTCCAGGAAATTATTTTGTTACTGTAAATAACGAAGATAGATTGACTGAAAATGGCGTCGGAGGCGTTATCTTAAAAGAAGGGCAAGTCCGTGAATTCGATGTAGTGTTGTCACAAAGTGATTTGTCCAAAAAATCACTTGTGGTAGAAAAGAAAGAACACGTCGATGAAAAACTCCCAGAATCGGGAAATAAAGACGAAAGAATGATGGTGTTGTTCTCGGTTGGAATAATAGTATTGGCGTATTTGTATTTAAACAAACAAAAAAGAGAGAATAATAATTAACCTAAAAAAAGACCTTCACAGGTCTTTTTTTGTATGTTGAATTATTTGTTATCTGGTAAATTATCTTCCCAATCAAAAGGCAAAGGAGGGTATTTGAATTTTTTTCTTTCATTGACATCTAATGACTTATATTTGCCATTTAAATTGTATTCTATTGAATACACCATGATTTCTTTATAATGAGTATAAATATAGTTAATTGAGTATCCTTCAGGATCTTTTAATTTAACTTTGTAATCATAAGAACCTTCCAGATAGTCTTTAAAAGATGTTATCTCTTTTATGTTATCTTTTTTTATCCCTTGAACTTCCATGTATTTGTACAACTTTTTGTATCCGTAATGTCTTTGAACGGGAACAGCTATAATCCATTTTATAGCTACAAAAACTACAAGACATATTAGTAGCATTTTGACTATTGAAAACTTTTTCTTTTTCATTTGTAGTACACCTCTCTTTGATATTATTATACCCCAAAACAAAAAAAAGGTGCGAGATTTCACACCTTACTTAATTACATTTAACACTCCCATTGTAGAAAGCATGACGATGATTCCCGCTGTTATTACTCCCAAAGTTATTGGAAGCATGCTTTTTTTGGGAGTTAATCCCAAGAATGATGCCACCAATGCGCCAGTCCAAGCTCCTGTTCCAGGAAGTGGAATCGCCACCAAAATGTAGAGTCCCAGTCTTCCGTACTTGTCGATTGTCTTGCTTTTTTCTTGTGCTTTTTTGTTAATCCAATCCACAAATGGTTTGAAAGTGTCGATTGTATCCAACCATTGTAGGACTTTTTGTGTCAACAAAATCAAAAATGGTATCGGCAAGATGTTTCCGATAACAGACAAGAAGAACGCTAATGCAGGGTTAATGTTGTTCGCCAATGCGTAAATCATCGACCCTCTGATTTCCAAAACAGGAAGCATGGACAATATGAACATGTAAATTATTTTATTCATACAATCTCCTATTTAAACAAATCGTAGTCCAAATCATCGTAGGATTCGATGTATTGGTCCACTTTTTCATCTATTATATCATAATCATTGACAGTGGATTCGTCAGTTATTCCCACGACTTTAAATCCCATTTTGTCGACCGTATCGATGCAGTACAACGCATCTTCAAATACAATCGTGTTATCCACACTTGAGCCCAATTTTTCCAGTGCATTATTCCAGTATTCTTCTTCGTATTTGTGGTAACCTACGGATTTACAAGTTTGCACGAATTCAAAATAATCCAATATCCCTTGCTTTTCAAGAGCAGGAATTGCCAAGTGGTCTTCTGTGGCTGTTGCAACACACATTTTAATTCCCATTGATTTTAGTTTTTCGAGCATATCCACAACACCCGGTTTCAAATCAAATTCGTTCATATATCCATTTCTAATTGTGTAATATATAAAGTTCAAACCATCGTCTGTGGTTTTTTTGATGTCAAAAGTTTCGTGAATATAATCTATGGATGTCAAAAGTGTTTTAGTTTTGATTTTCTTGATAAAATCATCGTCTGGTGTTATTCCCAAATTTTTCATGTAATCTAGTATAACTCTGTTCCATTTGTACATGGAGTTAATCAAAGTTCCATCCATATCAAAAATTGCGTATTTAATCATAAATTCATCCTTTCATTTATATTTAGATTTTAGTATATGGGGTATGTAAAGTCAATTAAAATCCAGTGTTTTTACGTATTTTACAAATATTTTATTTTTATAAAATTGAAAAATTATTGGGAAAACCATATAATATTATTAGTGATACGAGGAGGAATAATATGGAAAATTTTGACAAAAAACTAAACAATTACGCAAGATTAATTATCGAAAAAGGAATCAATGCAAACGATAGACCACTTGTAATTCGTTGTGCAGTTGAAAGAGCTGACTTTGCAAGACTTTTGGTAAAATACGCTTACGAAAAAGGCTGCAGCGAAGTTATCATGGAATGGAATGACGATGAAATCAACAGAATGTACTACGAAAACGCATCAGAGGAAGCATTGAAGGACTTTCCAGATTTTATCGTTGAAAAATCCAAATACTATTTTGAAAAAAAGGCAGGGGTAATATCTGTATCTTGCCAAGATCCTGAAAATTTGAAGGGCGTGGATGCTGACAGAGTTCAAATGAGATCCAAGGTTTCTGCTGAAAAGATGAAGCCAATTCAAAAATACACAATGAACGACATCAACAGCTGGTGTGTTGTAGCAGCTCCAAGTGTTGGCTGGGCGAAGAGAGTATTCCCAGAACTTTCAGAAGAAGAAGCTGTGGAAAAATTGTGGGATCAAATCTTCAAGGCAACTCGTTCTGACACAGAAGATCCTATCAAAGCGTGGGATGAACATTTGGATACAATGAACAAACACGCAGAGTTTATGAACAAGCATCAATTCGTGAAGCTTCACTACACAAATTCATTGGGAACTGATTTGACAATCGAACTTCCAAAAGGACACGTGTGGATAGCTGCACAATCCACAGATAATTACGGAAATGATTTCGTACCAAACATTCCAACAGAAGAAGTGTTCACAGCACCTCACAAAGACAAGGTAAACGGCGTTGTGTACAGCACTAAGCCTTTGAATTACGGTGGCAACACTATCGACAAGATGAGATTTGAATTTAAAGATGGAAAAGTTGTGGATTTCGATGCAGAAGTTGGCAAGGAAACTTTGAAGAATATGTTTGATACTGATGAAAATGGAAAATATTTGGGAGAAGTGGCACTTGTTCCTTATGAATCACCAATTTCCAAATCAAACGTTACATTCATCAAAACATTGTACGACGAAAATGCATCATGTCACCTTGCATTCGGTCAAGCTTATCCAACTTGCGTAGAAGGAGGAGTAGACATGAATGAAGATGAATTGAAGAAAAATGGAATCAACGATTCATTGATTCACGTCGATTTCATGGTTGGTTCTGAAGATATGAGAATCGTTGGAACTACAGCTGATGGCAAAGAAGTAGAAGTATTTAAGGAAGGAAACTGGGCAATCTAATGGATATACTAAAATATTGCAAAAGAGAAGAAGCAGACCCACAATACATGTGGGATTTATCTGCATTATATAAAACAGAAGAAGAATTCGAAAAAGCAGTGAAGACAATTGATTTGATGGCAGATGATTTCAAGAAAAATTACGAAAACAAACTCAAATCAGCAGACATCATCAAAAATGCCATGGACGATTACAGAGACATCGTGGCTAACATCGATCGCATCGCACACTACGCATCACTTGATGTAGAAGCAGACGGCCACAACGAAAAATCCCAAAAAAGAGCCATGGCTACATTTACAAAAATCGCAGACATCGAAAACAAAATGAGCTTTTTTGAAACAGAACTTGTACAAGTTGACGAACAAACACTTGAAGAAGTGAAAAACGACACCAACAACACAAGATACATCGACGATTTGTTGAAGAAAAAAGAACACATCTTATCCAAAGAAGTGGAAAATGCTATAAGCAAATTCTCACAAACATTCAGCTCATTCTACGAAATCTACAACACAACGAAAATTCACGACATTACATTCCCTGATTTCGAAGTAAATGGCAAAAAATACGAAATGACTTACAATTTGTTCGAAGGAGTTTACGACAACGACCCTGACACAGATTTGAGAAGAAAATCATACGAAGTGTTCTACAACGAACTAGCCAAATACAAAAACACAACAGCTATGATTTATCTATCACATTGCCAAGCAGAAAAGGCAGAAAGTGAACTAAGAGGATACGATTCAGTGATAGATTTCTTGTTAGACAGACAAAACATTTCTCGTGAATTGTACGACAGACAACTAGATGTAATCATGCAAGAACTTCCTAAACACATGAGAAAATACGCCCAAATCATTAAAAAAGAATACGATTTGGACAAAGTTACATTCATGGACTTGAAGCTAGATGTGGAAAACTCATTCTCCAAAAACATTTCAGTAGAAGATGCGAGGAATTTGGTCAAAGACGGATTATCAATCCTAGGTGAAGATTATTCCAAAATGCTAGATCGTGCATTTGACGAAAAATGGATTGATTTCGTAAACACATTCGGAAAATCAACAGGAGCATTCTGCGCATCTCCATTCTTGGCACACCCATACGTGTTGATATCTTGGACTGGCAAACTAACAGAAGCCATCGTATTGTCGCACGAATTGGGACATGCAGGACAATCCTACATCTCACAAAAAACACAAAACGTGTTGGACAACGATCCATCAATGTACTTCGTGGAATCACCATCCACAACAAACGAACTCATCATGAGTAGATACTTGCTAGAAAAAGCAACAACTGACCAAGAAAGAAGATATTTGTGCGGACAAATAATCTCCAGAACCTACTTCCACAACTTCGTCACACACTTCATCGAAGGATACTACCAAAGAGAAGTGTACAAATTAATCGATAAGAAAGAAGGATTCACAGCAGATGATTTGTCAAGAATCTTCAAAGAAACACTACAAAAATTCTGGGGAGAAGACGTTGAAATCAACGAAGGATCAGAATTGACATGGATGAGACAACCTCACTACTACATGGGATTGTATCCATACACTTACTCCGCAGGACTAACAATCGGAACACAAGTATCCAAAATGATTGTAGAAGAAGGAAAACCAGCAGCAGACAGATGGCTTAAAGCATTGGCATTAGGCTCCACAGAAGATTCTGTCGGAATTGCAAAAGCTGCAGGAGTAGACATCACAACAGATAAACCACTCAAAGACACCATCGAATACATCGGCAAAGTAATCGATGACATCGAAAAATACGACAAATAATATAAAATTGGCACCGTTTTGGTGCCAATTTACATAGATAAGAGGCAACAAATGTATATACAATTTAATAATATTAAAAAATCATTCGACGGAAATACTGTACTTGACGTTGAGAATTTGCAAATAGAAAAGGGCGAAATAGTTTCAATTATAGGGAAAAATGGATCCGGTAAAAGCACACTAATTAAGATTTTGTGTGGATTATTGTACCAAGACCAAGGAGAATGTATGGTTGATAATATATCCAACAAAAATTCTAAAATCAGAGAACACACCAAACTTGTGCTCGAAAGTGGTGGAGGATATTACGATTATTTAACAGCCACTGAAAACATTATGTATTTTCTCGGACTAAACCACGTTAATTACAATGAAAATGAAGTGAATAATTTGATGGACAAACTCGATTTTACAGAGTTCAAGGACAAAAAAGTCTCCGAATTATCCCAAGGAAATCGTCAAAAACTTTCGCTCATAGTGACACTTCTAACCAATCCAGACATAATTTGCCTAGATGAACCTACCAATGGATTGGACATCAATAGCATGAATATTCTTTTGAATTTCCTACACAAAATAGCAGTTGAAGACCAAAAGACAGTCATCTTCACAAGTCACGACCTATCATTTATGAAAAACATCAACTCCAGATTAATTCTAATAAATGAAGGGAAAATCGTACTGGATAAACCATCAAAACAGTTGTTTGATTCAAAAGACTTACAAAAAGACATCATTGAAATAGAAAACACCAACAGAAATCTACTAGATAATTTGAAGAAAACGAAATACGAATTTACCGACAATTCAATTATACTGTCAGTTTACGATGAAGATGAGAAGGAATTTCTACTGAAAAACTGTGACATAATAAGCATGAGAAAAGAATCTTTAAATGCAGAAGATGTGTACTTCAGGGTGATTTCAAATGTTTAGTAAATTGTTATTGGAATTTAACAGAGATTTCTCAGAAATCAAAAAATACAAATTCAACGTCATATTTGCAAACATCGCAGTGCTTTTGATGGCACTTTTCATCATAGATGGGCTGTTTGTAAAAGAAAAAGAAATCGTGTTTTTGATGATGATATTGTGGTATTATGCTACTTATGCGATTGAATCACCAACGTTTTTGATACAAAACGAAATAACAGACAGAACACTGATATCAATTGTCCAATCAAAAACGGGGATACTATCTGTAGTTTTGTACAGAAATTTAGTGGAATGTTTGATGAATACGATAAAAGTAATAGTGATATTCACACTGATATTTGTATCAGTAGACTTTGATTATTCGAAATTCAACCACATTCCTATAATAATTTTGGTGATGGTTGTGTCTGTATTCATACTTTATCAATTGGGCACTTTCTTATCAAGCTTCACATTATTATATAAAAGACTTGGAAGTTTTGTGGCATTGGCTGAAACATATATGTTGTTTTTCGGAGATATTACCGTAAAAGTCAACAACAAAGCACTTGTACTTATTAATAAAATGATATTCCCATTTAACAACGCTCGTGAAATCTTCACACAATTACAACTGAATAATGTGAGATATGATTTGATAATACAGCTTTTGATACAAGCTGTTGTATTGTCCGTTTTGGTCAAAATTTCATACGACAAAAACATTCAAACAAGCATGAAAAGAGGTAATTTGTATGGGATATAAATACGGAGAATTACGAAAATACATCGACGAAAACAAAAACTATAAAATCGAATATTTCTCAAAGCTAATATCGGATATTATCATGCTTGCGGGCGTTTCTTTTATGCTAAAATCAACGGACAATTGGAACAACGAATCATTCACATATTTTTTGATATGGTATTTGTTGCAAACAGTGTTATTTGAACTCGTTAAATCCATAGAATTTGAAATCAAAAGCGACGGGCTGATTAATATGATTTCATCTAGAACTAGCATTGTAATGATTTATTTCAAAAGAAGCATCGTTTGGTTAGTAAAAGCTGCGATTTTATTTTCGATTGTAATATTTTTATCGGGAAATGGATTGAATGGGATAATACAATTCAAGCCTAATTTAATACTAGCGATAATCTTTTCATTAATTCTAATGTATGGTGTGTTCTTCTTGTTCATGGCACTTACATTAATTTACGAAAGAGTCGCATCATTTACTGGATTTATCACAACAGCGTTTTTGATATTTGGATACAAACTCACAATAACACAAGAAATCAGAAAAATAATTGTGGGAAATCAAGCGGATATGAAGAAAATTGTGTTGAATTTGATACTTTTATATGTTGTGGCGTATCATTTTATGAAAAAAGCAAGAACGAAATTACAGTATAGGGGATTCTAATGAACGAAAAATTTAAAAGATTTATGGTGGTATGGTTTGGGCAATTTGTGTCGATGCTTGGGTCGGGGATTTCATCATTTGGATTATCGTTGTGGATTTTCATGATGACAAAAAGCGCCACGACTTTTGCGATGACATTTTTAGTTCAAATTTTGCCAGGAATTATATTTGCTCCTTTTGCAGGATCGATGGCAGACAGAAAACAACGAAAACATATTATAGTGTTAACCGATTCGCTCGATGCTGTACTTAAAGTTATACTTATGATTTTACTTGCGACGGGAGGTATGAAAGTGTGGATGGTGTATCCATTGACATTCTTGTCGCAAACTTTGGGTACATTTCAAAATCCTGCATTTAATGCGACAATTCCACTTTTGGTTGAGAAGAAGGATATTCCAAGGGCAAATGGTTTTATGCAACTTATCAGGGCGATTCAAAATATGCTTGCTCCGTTGATTGCAGGTGCGTTATTTCCATTTATAGGACTTACGGGATTGTTTGCGATTGATTTTGTAACTTTCTTCGTCGCTATTTTGACGATTTTACCACAAAAAATCGAGCAAGAAATCGAAGAAGTTAAGGAATCTAACTTCACCAAGACAATTGTTAGTGATTTGAAAATAGCTTTTGAAGTGTTGAAACAAAAGCAAGGATTTATTCAAATAATAGTTGTGTTTTCAATATTGAATTTTGTGGCAAACATAGCTATGGTTTTGGTTGGTCCGTTGGTAATGAGTAATTATGACACAAAAATTTACGGGCTTGTGAATTCTGTGTCGGGAATTGCAATGGTGTTAGGTGGAGTAATTTCTGGCGCAATTCCAAGCGAAAAAAACAAAGTAAGATCGATTTTTTTGAGTCTTATAATTTGTTCAATTGGATTGATAGTAATGGGGATAAATTACAGCTGGATTGTTATTGCTGTGGGATTTTTCTTATTTATGATTCCTACTCCTTATGCTAATGGAACTTTCGGTTCACTGATGCAATTGAAAATAGAGACTAAAATGCTTGGAAGAGTGGGCTCACTGGTAGATTGTCTAATGAAGATTATCACACCTATAGCTATTATTTTGGCTGGATTTTTGGCTGATAATGTGTTCAACCCACTTTTGGTAAAGGGCGGCAAATTATCTGAAACTTTTATCGGGAAGATAATTGGAGTTGGAAATGGCAGAGGAATTGGACTGTTATTTGTAATTTGTGGAACTATTCTTCTTATCATTTGCGTGATGATGCTTTTGAATAAAAACATTAACCAACTTGAAGAACTAAACCCAGATGTAATTAATGATTAGTTTAATGTAATTGGGGTATAAATACTCTGTAAGAAATTTTATAGGGGGTAATATTAATGGCTAAATTAACAGAAACAGTTCAATCTGGAGATTGGAAAGCTGAAAAACACGTTCCAGTTATTCATATTGATAAAAAAGACGACGGATTTAAAGTATGCGCAATCGTAGGTGAAGAAATCGAACACCCAAACACTTTCGAACACCACATTGCATGGATTAAAGTATTCTTCCAACCAGAAGGAGAAAAATTCCCAGTAGAAGTAGCTTCTTACCAAGCAAGTGCTCACGGCGAAGGCGAAGTGTTCACTAAACCACACGCTCACGCTTATGTAAAATCTACTAAACCAGGTAAAGTATTCGCATTAAGTTATTGCAATATCCACGGTTTATGGGAAAGCGCTGAAGAAGTAAAATAGTTTGATATAATGAGAGCTCTTAGCAGAGCTCTTTTTTTGTGTAAACTTTGATAATACGATTTATTGAGTATTAAGTAAATTTTACAAGTTTTTTATATAACTTTTGAATATTTGGGTAATTATATAATAATAAAGAGGAGGTGTTAGATGAAGAGATTAAGGTTAAGGGGAATTTTAATAATTGCGTTTCTTATAATGCTTATGACATCTAAGGTTTCTCTTGCTGATTCTATAGATTCTATCGATACTAATGCTGTGATAGAAAAGGATGGTTCTATTTCTATTACGCAGGTGTGGAAGGCTAATCCAGATTCTGGTACGGAATTTTTTATTCCTATGCAAAATCTAAATCATATGCAGATTGAGGATTTTACGGTTTCCGATGAAAAGGGTCCGTATGAACGTATGAATCCGTGGAATGTGGATTCGAATTTTAGCGAAAAAGCTAGAAAATACGGGATAAATCAGACGTCAGATGGTATTGAATTATGCTTTGGTAAGACTGAGTTTAAGGATAAGACTTACACGATTCGTTATAAATTTAAAAATGCTGTGACATCTTTTAATGATTATGATGGTTTTAATATAAGATTTGTAAATGATCAGATGGATCCTTCGCCTGATAAGGTTAGTTTGAAGATTAGCCTATATGATGGGAAATTAAACAAGGATAATGCTAAGGTGTGGGGATTTGGTTATGATGGTAATGTCAATTTAGAAAATGGCAAGATTGTTGCCAAAGCAAAAAAATTTGATTCATCTAACTATATGAACATTATGTTATCCTTGAATAAGGGAATTATTAGCCCAAATCATACTTCGAACAAGAGCATTGATACTTTGGTTAATAAGGCTTTTGAAGGGTCTGATTATTCGTATGATGATTACAAGAACGGTGGAGTTTACGATAAAGGCGGAACTCCTACAAGCACTATTGATAAAATTTTTGGTGTATTTACTGCTGTAATGGGCGTAATTGGTGTATCTTTAGGAATATTTGCGATAGTTAATCCAAATAGGAACAAGAATATCAAAAATGTCGGCAAAGTTGATAGAAAAAACCCACAATATCACAGGGAGATTCCTTTTGAAAAGAATTTAATGGCAAATTTTTATGCATATAATGGAAAAGAAAATATGGTTGAAAATATTTTGTCTGCAACGCTTTTGGTGTGGTTAAGAGATGGCAATATTGATTTTACAACTTCACATGAAAAGTCAGCCATATTACGCAGAGATATCGAAAAATATAATATACAGATTCTCAAAGAACCTGAGTTCAATAGCGATTACGAACAATTGTTATTTTCAAGTTTACAAGAAGCATCAGGAGATGATGTGACTCTGACTGAAAAAGAATATAAGGATTTTCTGAAGGATGACGATGATTTCCTCGAAAGAGTTATTAAATCTATTGAAAAAGATGGAAATAAGTTTTTATTAGATAATGAATATATTGAAAATTCACGCGGAATGTTCAGAAAATATTCATACACTCAAAAAGGACTTAAGGAGGCAGCGTTAATTCCTGCTTTTGAGAGATTTTTAAAAGATTTTACTCTGATTAATGAGCGTGAACCGATAGAAGTAGCGTTATGGGATGAGGTTTTAATAGGCGCGACGTTGTTTGGAAAGGGCGAAGAGACTTTGAGACAGTTCAAAAAGTTTTATCCAGATTACACGTTCGGAAGTTTCGATAGAGATATTTACACAAGTTATTGGTATCTAAACCACTTTTCAAATAACACTTACAGTAGTGCAATTGCAAACTCACAATCAAGTGCTGGATATGGTGGTGGAGCATCAATTGGCGGCGGTGGCGGATTCTCAGGCGGCGGATCTGGCGGCGGCGGAAGATAAGTTTTAAGGAGGAAATTATGGTAACACTAGGAATATTGATTGCATTAGTTGTGATAATTGCTGTATATTTTATTGCAACTCAGAGAAGTCTTGTAATGACTAAGGAAAATATCGCTAATGCTTTTTCACAAATCAAAGTAAGCCAACAATCAAGATTTGACGCTTTGACAGAACTTGCAAAGGCGACAAAAAGTTATTCCGAATACGAATATAAAACTTTGATGGAAGTTATATCTAAGAGACAATCATCAAACGATGTCAAAGGAATCGAAAATAATGAAGAAATCCTAAGAAATCTGTCGGGAAGAATTAACGCATTAGCAGAAAACTATCCTGATTTAAAGGCTTCAGAAACTTACAAGGAAACAATGCAAAGTATAAATAAATACGAAAACACAGTAAGAACATCGAGAATGGTATTTAATGACACTGTTACTATTTATAACAGAAAAGTTAAACAATTCCCAAGTTCTTTGGTGGCTTCGGTGTTAGGATACAGAGCTGAACAATATCTGGAAATGGACGATTCCAAATCAGATATGCCTAACTTGGAGTATTAGTTGAAAATTTGCCGGACACTTAGTGTCCGGTTTTTTATTTGGCTGAAATTGGATAGTACAAATAAATCTAAAACACAAATTGTGTTATAATACTTGTAAAATATCAAACAAAGGTGGTTAAATGATTGACGGATTTTACGATAGATATATGTACACTCCGATGCCCGAAATGCACAATGAAATGATTCCTGTAACGGTTGGTTGTTCTTATGGTAAATGTATTTATTGTGATTTGAATGTAGGGAAAAAATTCAAGGTTTTTGACATTGAAGATGTGAAAAAATATATACGTGATAGAAAAGATTTTTACGAAGACAAGAGGTTTACTCCGAAAAAGTTCACGTTATTGGAAGGTAATGCTTTGTGTTTGAAGAATGATTATTTGACGGAGATTTTGAAAGAAATCAAAAAGAATTTCCCAAGTATGAAGTACGTGTCGTGTTTTTCCAGAAGTGATGATATTCTCAGAAAAACTGACGATGAATTGTTGGAACTTAAAAATCTGGGGCTTGATCGTATTTGCATTGGGATTGAGTCGGGAAGCGATTGGGTGCTTTCTTATCATAAAAAAGGTGTCACATCACAAGAACAATTGACGGCTCTTCACAGGCTCGATAATTTGGGAATAAAATATTCTGTCTACATTATGCTTGGCCTTGGTGGAGAAGCACATTCATGTGAACATATAATGAAGACTGCAGAGTTTCTGAACAAGGTGAATCCGTTTGAAATTGTTGTTGTGAATTTGGTTTTGTTCAAGAATGCAAAGCTTGTAGAAAACGTGAGAAATCACGATTTCAAAAGAGTGTCCATCAGACAGCAAATCATTGAGGAGATAATGCTTGTGGAAAATTTGAATATAAGATGCATCTACAATGGAACTCACAAGACTAAGGCAGTGGCTGTGACATCTGTAATTCCAGATAAAAAGGATGAAATTATCGCTGTTTTGAAGCAAAGACTAGAAGATGACGACAAGGAAATGAACAAAAAAGAACGTAAAAAATGGGATAGATGGGATGAAGGTTAATGGATACGGAAAAAATCAAAGAACAAACTGGAATAAATAAGGTGATTTTTAAAAAGGAAGTCACTTCAACAAATGATGAAATTCTGAATGAAAAGCAAAACGATACGTTGATGATTGCATTTTTTCAATCGAAGGGTAAGGGACGCTACGGAAGGAAATTCTTCTCGCCTGAAAATGGATTGTATTTTTCGTATTTGTTGAATGAAGAAATGACATTCCAACAATCGCAATTCATCACACCAATTATGGGAATTGCCGTAAGCTATGCAATTGACGAAATTTTCGGCGTGAATACGTCTATAAAATGGGTCAATGATATTCTGCTTGACGGTAAGAAAATCTGTGGCATACTCACAGAATGCAAGGTGGAGAAAAATATCTGCCACGATATTGTGGTTGGTGTCGGAATTAACGTCTACCAAACGGATTTTCCAGAAGATATCAAAGATACGGCTGGATTTATCACAGAGAAAAAAGACTCAGACAAAAGAGAAGAATTGGTCATAAAAATAATGCAGAATTTCCTAGAATTTTGGAGCGAGGATAGGGATAGTTTGGTTGAAAAATATCGAAAGAAAGCCACGTTTATTGGTAATGAAATCAAAGTACACAAAAACGGAGATTATATTCCAGCTACTGCAATGAATATCAATGACGATTTTAGCTTGAATGTAAAATACAACGACGGAACAATTGAAGATTTAAATATAGGAGAGATTTTTTTATAAAATCTCTCTTTTTTTATTGACAAACTAAAAATAAAATGATATTATCATATTAACAAATGAACAAGTATTCATACGTTCATATAAAGGATGTGAGAGGCATAGATAAATTAAACGACGAAAAATGTGAAGTAACGCTAATTCACGAGGATAATGTAAAGAAAGCTATCAATGAGCTTCCAGATGACGAATTGATCGCCGATTTGTCCGATATGTTCAAAATTTTCGGAGATCAGACGAGGGTGAAGATTTTGATGGCGTTGGAAAGTGGAGAGTTGTGCGTGTGCGACATTGCAGCTGTGATGAATATGAGCCAATCTGCAATTAGCCACCAATTGAGAGTGTTGAAACAAAGCAACATTGTGAAGACTAGACGTCAAGGAAAAGTTGTGTATTATTCGATTTCGGATGATCATGTGAAAGAAATCTTCGACATTGCGATAGTACACGTGCAAGAATGACGAGAAATAATTTAGAAAAATAAAAAAAGGAGAAAGTTATGAAAAGAAGATATACATTAGAAAATTTGGGATGTGCAAATTGTGCAGCAAAAATGGAAGAGAAAATCAAGGAATTGGACGGAGTAAATTCTGTTACTGTGAATTTTATCACTACAAAAATGGTATTGGATGTAGAAGATGACAAGTTTGATTCTGTGTTGAATCAAGCAAAGGACATCATCAAATCAATTGAGCCTTACGTTGAAGTAAAATAATGAACAGAGAAATAAAATTAACGATAGCTTCGGCGATATTTTTTGTAATCGGATTTTTTATCAAACAACCATACGCAAGACTTGCGGCTTTCGCTGTGAGTTATCTGATTGTAGGAATTCCAGTAATAAAGTTAGCGTTTTTGAATTTGAAAAACGGTCAGTTATTTGACGAACATTTCCTGATGATGATTGCAACTGTGGGTGCGTTTTTCGTTGGAGAATACGCCGAAGGTGTTGCTGTTATGCTTTTTTATCAAATCGGGGAGATTTTCCAAGACAAGGCCGTTGGGAAATCTCGTGATTCTATCAAGGAATTGATGGACATTGCACCGACTTTTGCGAATTTGAAAACGGAAGATGGTTACGATAAGGTGGATCCTTACGATGTGAATGTGGGAGATATTATCGTAGTCAAACCGGGCGAGAAAGTTCCGTTGGACTGCGTGGTAGTAGATGGAAGCTCTATGGTTGACACGAAGGCGTTGACTGGAGAAAGTGTTCCAATTACTGTCGCAAAAGGCGAGGAACTATTGTCTGGATACATCGTGATGGACAAGGTTTTGAATGCGAAAGTTACGAAGGATTTTGAAAATTCTGCAGTGACGAAGATTTTGGATTTGGTGGAAAATGCATCCAGCCAAAAAAGTAAACAAGAAAAATTCATCACGAAATTTGCAAGAGTATACACTCCTGTTGTAGTATTGGTCGCAGCAGCACTTGCGATATTGATGCCTTTGATATTGAAACAACCTTTCCAAGTGTGGTTGTATCGTGCGTTGACATTCCTTGTAATTTCGTGTCCTTGCGCACTTGTAATCAGCATTCCGTTGAGCTTTTTCTCAGGGATTGGTGCGAGCAGCAAGGCTGGGATTTTGGTTAAAGGAAGTAACTACATCGAAAAGTTAGCAGAAACAGACACTGTTGTTATGGATAAAACTGGAACATTGACACAAGGTGTGTTCAAAGTTGTCGAAGCGAAATCAGTTGGATTTTCAGATGAAGAAATGATGAAATACGTTGCGAGTGCTGAGAAATCATCCAACCATCCAATCGCACAATCGATTATTGATTATTATGGGGACAAAGAATATTTGAACTTGGAATCTGCAGAAAATATCGCAGGCCAAGGGATACAAGCTGTGATAAATGGCAAACATATCCTAGCAGGAAATGCTAAGCTTTTAAAAGATGTTGAATTTGAATCGATTGACACTACAGACACTGTTGTCTACGTTGCAATTGATGGAAAATTTGCGGGATATATTAGAATCGCCGACGAAATCAAACAAGACAGCGCACAAGCAATCGTTGATATGAAAAATGTCGGCATCAAAAAAACATACATGCTAACTGGTGATAATGATTCTGTAGCCAAATCAGTAGCAGAAAATCTCAAAATTGACGAATACAAATCCAAGTTACTTCCACAAGATAAGGTTGAAATTGTAAAAGATTTGATAGAAAAGGGAAGAAAAGTGGCATTCGTAGGAGACGGAATCAACGATGCGCCAGTGCTTGCACTCAGTGATGTCGGAATTTCCATGGGACAAATCGGAAGCGATGCGGCAATTGAAGCGAGCGATGTCGTAATCATGACAGATGAGCTAACGAAAATTGCCCAAGCAATCAAAATCTCAAAGAAAACACTCAAAATCGCAAAACAAAACGCGTATTTTGCAATCGGTGTGAAAATAATCGTGCTAATATTATCGGCACTTGGACTTACAAATATGTGGGCTGCAATCTTTGCAGACGTCGGAGTTACAGTGCTTGCTATTTTGAATTCATTCAGAGCTATGCGAGTTAGTTGAGTAAAATCGAAATCTCATTTATACTAATCGTAAAGGAGATGATAAAATGAAAATCGTAGGGTACGTGTTCTTGGGAATATTTGCTATCGCACTCATTTATGGAATTTATTCAATATCTAAAATATTGGCAATCGCCAAGATTAGAAAAAACGTCAACTCCGAAAAAGTGTGGCAAACTATCTCACAAAATAATCGTCAACCAGTAGCGTTGGATAGGATTTTGATGAGAAAAAACAACAGAAAATTTACCAAAAAAGAAAAAGAAATGATATTAAAAAGAATATCTACTTGTAGAAAATGCATCCTTGTAGGATTATTAGCGTTGATACTAGCAATCGTGTTTATAGCGATAGGGTAATGACAAAAATAGCGTCAGAGTAAAATCTGACGCATTTTTTAATTTAATCAAAAATCAAATAAAATATCGTGATGACCAATATCCAATAAAATAATCATCTCATTATCTTCGTAATACCAAATAATTCTTATATCCATGTTCACGGAAGATTCCCACAAACCATCAGTTCCCTTGATTTTTTTAGTTCTTAATGAAGGATGTGTTGGATTATCTATAAAAAATGAAAGTTTTTTCTTAGTTTGCTTTTTTTCGATATCAGATAATTTTTTGTAGTGCTTTTTAAATGATTTCGTGTAAGTTATTTTATAGCTCATTACTTGTCCAACTCTTCAAAAAGAGAATCAATATTGTCAAAAATAGGTTGGTCGCCATTTTCAATCGAAACTTTTAGTTCTTTAACGGATTTTTTTAAATTTTCAATCACACGTTCTGGATATACAGCTACAGGGACGAAAATAATCTTACCATCTTCTTCCATAACTTCGAATTGATCTCCTTGATTCAAATCAAGAGAATTCACAATATCTTTTGGAATTGTCACTTGCGACTTTGCTTTAAGTTCAACTAACATATTATCACCTCTCAAGTTAGAATTTCCTACTTTCTAACTTAATTGTAATATCTTTTATTTGAACTGTCAATAAAAATAGCGTCAGATTAAAATCTGGCGCATTTTTAATCTAATAAATGTGAGCGTTTCAACACTGGACGTACTGCCATGTACAAAATATTTGCAACGATAACAGTCACAACAGCATTGAAGAAAGTTACACCGGCACTGATTTTCGCCAATGCAGATGCTATTTGTTGTGGTTGACCCAAGACATATAATTTATAAAAATAACCTACAAATGGATCAGCGAACACATTGAACAACATCCCTGCACATGAAGCGATAACAGCCCACTTCAAAATGTATTTGTTGTCGTTAGATTCGTTGATTTTCTTGGATTTGTGAGCGATTGCTCCCACAATCAAACCAATACACAACTTCAACACGAAAGTCTTCGGAGCGACCATTATATACACAGGATCCATGATGTCTGCGATAGTCATTCCGATTGCACCAGCAAGTCCACCGTAAAGACCGCCAAGTAAAAGCGCCGCCAAAACCAAGAACACATTACCAAAATGGATCGATGTGAAATCTCCACCTGGAACTGGCACCTTGATTTGTAAATAAGTGAACGTGATGAAACACAAAGCAGCAAGCACTGCACATTGAACAAGCTTGTGAGTTTTTCTGTCCAAATAAACCCCTCCTCAAAATAATTATAATTAAAGTGTATGGTTAATGTGATAGATTGTCAATTGTTTTCTACACATCAATGTAGTCGCTATACACAGGATACAAGTTGTACTTCGCCAAATCGTGTTCTACTTGGTCGACTGTTCGTGTGTCGTTGATTAAAAATTGTTCGTCGCCTTTATCTTTTTCATCATTACGTCTTCCTATTCCCGTGTCGACGCTTGCGGAGATTTTGGTAGCTCCCATTAATAGTGACAAGTTACGAAACTCGTTAGATTCTCTGGTTGAGATTGTGATTTGGGCGAATGGTAAGAAGATTCTGGTTGCGATTATAAATTGCATCAATTTTGTCTCAGGAACTTCTTTTATGTTCAAATCTTCTTCGTTTTTCGTTGGCCTGATTCGTGGAAATGATATGCTAATTTCTGCGTGTGGGTATTTTTTTTGCAGTAAATTTGCGTGCATTCCCAAACAAAAACAGTCTTCAATTCCATCAGAAAGTCCGAACAATGCCCCGAATCCTACGCCACGAATTCCTCCCATGATTGCACGTTCTTGCGTGTCCAATCGATAAGGAAAGCAAGATTTGTGTCCAGTTGGGTGGTAGAATTTGTAGTTTGTGGGGTTGTATGTTTCTTGGAAAGCTGTGACGAAATCGCAACCTGCTTCGTGGAGTTTCTTGTAATCTTCGACATTTGTAGGATACACTTCAACTCCAACTACACGGAAGTATTTCTTCGCCAATTTTACGGCATCGCATATATAATCCACTGAGGAGTATTTTTGCGATTCACCTGTTAGAATCAAAATGTCTTCGATTTTTTCGCGTCTCATTTGTTTCATTTCAGATTCTATTTCATCCATGGTAAGTTTAGCACGGACGATATCTGATTTCGCCCTGAATCCGCAGTATTTGCAACTGTTTTCGCAATAATTTGCGATGTAAAGTGGGCTGAACAAATACACGTTGTTTCCGAAATATTGTAGTCTTAGTTTTTGTGAGATTTCTCCCAATTCTTCTATAAAATCAATCGCAGCATCGCTTAACATATTGTAATAATCAAAATGGTCCAACGCTTCGTTGTTTTTTATTTTTCCCAAAGTTCTTCTAACATCATCAGCTGTTACATTTACAGATTTTACCTCGGATAATTTTTCGGATAATTTATCGCAAATGTCCGAATGAATGTCTTGCATATTGCTAAAATATTTGAAATCTTCCATTTGTCGCCTACTTGAAGAAATCTCTGAGTGGAGATGATGGGTCAGCGCCTGTTTCCAAAACTCTGCCTGGTTTTGCGATGTGAGCTAGTCTTCCAGCTTTGATTGCTAGTGCGAAAGCTTCTGCCATTTTGTTGATGTCGCCGCTTGTAGCGATGGCAGTGTTCGCCATGATTGCACTTGCGCCCATTTCCATGGCTTCGCATGCTTGTGATGGTTTGCCGATTCCTGCATCCACAATCACTGGCAAATCAATTTCGTTGATGATGATTTGGATGAAATCTTTGGTTGCAAGTCCCTTGTTGGATCCAATTGGAGAGCCTAATGGCATGATGCAACTTGCACCACTCTCTTTCAAATCTCTAGCGAAGTTCAAATCTGGATACATATAAGGCATAACGACGAATCCTTCGTCCGCCAAAACTTTTGTAGCTTTCAACGTTTCAACGTTGTCTGGAAGTAAGTACTTGCTGTCACGCATGATTTCTATTTTCACGAAATTGCCGCAGCCCATTTCACGCGCAAGTCTTGCAATTCTAATCGCTTCGTCGGCGTTTCTCGCTCCAGAAGTGTTCGGAATTATCGTCACATTTTCTGGGATAAAATTCAAAATATTTTTCGTATCGTCTGTATTTGCACGTCTAAGTGCCACAGTAATCATCTCGCAGCCTGCAGATTCCACGCAAGCTTTGATAAGGTTGGGATCGTACTTTCCAGATCCAAGTATAAATCTTGAGTCAAAAGATTTGCCACCCAAAATCAATTTATCTTCCATTATTTTCCTCCAATAACCAATTAAGTGCGATTATAGCTTGTGTGCTTGCCGCCATCATCACGTTTGGATAGTACAAACCGATGTCGGTCTTCGTTTCAAAATCGCCACAAACTACAATGTTGTTCATTTTTTTAATTTTCATATCTAATTTTTTCACGCCGCCAATTCCAGACACCGATATTAGTTTTTTGTCAGTTCCGATAAAATGCTCCAACACCAATGACTTTGCGTATTCGTCATCGAACGCCTCGATTACGATATCGTAGCCGTCGGTCAATTCGTCGATGTTACTTTCAGTAACTTTGATGTTTTCAACAGATATATTTGCAAATGGCAAAAACTCACCGCAAATTTCCTTGAACGCATCGACCTTGTACTTGCCGACATCAGTTGGTCTGTAGATTTGCCTGTTTAAGTTGGAATATTCAACTGTGTCGTAGTCCACGATTTTGATGGTGCCAATGCCTGATTTTGCAAGCAAAAAGCATGAATTGGTGCCCAAACCACCACAGCCAAGGATCAGAATTTTGGATTTTCTGAAAATGTCTGTGTGTTCGGGGATTTGTCTTTTAAAAATCTCCTGCATTTTAACCTCCTCCAACAAATGAAAACACCTCTATTTCGTCGTTATCAGTGACGATAAAATTATCGTAGTCGATTTTTTTGACGAGGTTTTTGTTCACTTCGCAAACTGTCAACTCCACATTGAAGTTCAAATCTTCAAGAACTTTTCTCAAAGAAGAATTTTCTTCGAATGGATATTTGACAGAATTTACAGTAATCATATTTCACCCCCTAAAAAAAATAACACGAAGGAAACCTACACCCGCGGTGGTGTACCCCTTCGTGTTAAACACTCTGTGATTATTATAGCACATTAATTTGAATTTTCAAAAATTTATCCGAGAAATTTGTCACACAAATTTTCAAATTTGCCCAATGATTTGCCCAATCAATTTGATTATTAAAAAAGAATAAAGGGTATACAATTTACAGTAAAACAAAAGGAGGAATGTTATGAAATTATATTACGCACCAGGCACATGCGCTGTTGCTTGCTGGATTGCTTTGGAATGGGCGAAAGCAGATTATGAAGTAGAAAAGGTACAACTTGGAACAGATGAATACAGAAAAATAAATCCGTTGGGAGCAGTTCCAGCACTAGATATTGGAGAGGGAAGGGCGAGAAGCGAATTGGCAGCGATTCTTCGCTACATTTTGAACAAATACCCTGAAAAAGATTTGGGAGCAGATGAAAGCCCTGAAGATAAGTTCCAATTCGATGAAATCATGGCTTTTATGACTGGAGATTTTCATCCAGCATTTGAAGCGTTGTTCGTACCAGCTGGCTTGACAACATCAACTGACGAAGCAGAGATTGATAAAATCAAACAAAAATCATTTGAAACTATCGATAAAATGATGACTCATTTGGACCGTTTGATTGGTGATGGCGATCACGTTTACAAAAATAAGAAAACAGTATTAGATCCTTACGTTTATATTCTTACTCGTTGGAGTGAAATGACTCCAAAATCTTGGAAAGAATATCCAAATATCAAGAGAGTTTCGGAAGCTTTTGAAAAGGACGAAGTTGTACAAGAAATCGTGAAAAAATCTCAACAATAAAGATATTGTATCGGTGTAGATTTTGTCTGCACCGTTTTTTATTTGTCCAAATACAGTGATATAATATATATAATAAGTTTGTATAAAATTGTTTGATGATTAATGTCTGTTGCAATATCAAATCAATAGACTTAATTGTCCATTTTTCGATAGAAATCACATTAATAATTAGGTAACAAGGAGAAATTATGTATTCGAAAGTAAACACGTGTTGTTTGGAAGGGTTGAACGGGTATGTCGTGGAATGCGAGTGCGACCTTGCGAATGGTCTGCGTTCGTTTAACATTGTTGGTCTTCCCGACACTTCTATAAAAGAATCTAAGGAAAGAGTGCGCTCTGCAATTGAAAACACTGGAATCAGATTTCCTGTAAAACGTATCACGATTAATTTGGCACCTGCAAATTTGAGAAAAGAAGGATCTCAGCTAGACCTTGCGATTGCGATGGCTATTTTGCAATCAATGGGAGTTGTGGAAGATTTTTCAGAAAAATGGGCGTTCATCGGAGAACTATCATTGGACGGACGATTGAACCCAGTAAATGGGTCGTTATGCATGGTGTTGTCGCTGAAAGATTTGGGATACGAACGAGTTTACATACCCAAACAAAACGCACAAGAATGCAGTATGGTCAAAGGAATCGAGAAGGTTTGTGTGGAAAGCTTGGATGAAATCATCAGGATTTTGAATGGCGAACAAGAAACTAAAATTCTGGATGATATTGACATCATGCAGCAAGAAATACAATACGACGTTGATTTTTCGGATATAAAAGGACAGAAATTTCTCAAAAGAGCGATGGAAATATCTGCTGCAGGATTTCACAATTTGTTGATGATTGGGCCACCAGGAAGCGGCAAAACAATGTCAGCAATGAGACTTAGCACGATTTTGCCTGACATGAGCTTTGATGAAATAATGGAAACCACGAAAATTTACTCCGTAGCAGGATTATTAGGAGAAAAAAACATCGTAACCACAAGACCATTTCGCTCGCCTCACCACACCGCAAGCCAAGTCAGTTTGATAGGTGGCGGCAGAGTTCCAAAACCAGGGGAAATCAGCCTCGCTCACAACGGAGCATTGTTTCTAGACGAGCTTCCCGAATTTTCCAAATCGACAATAGAAGTGTTGCGTCAACCACTCGAAACGAAAAACATAACCATAACAAGAGTCAACGCGTCCTTGTCATATCCTGCAAATTTCCTATTTGTCGCAGGAATGAATCCGTGTCCGTGTGGATACTTCGGAGATCCTAACCACGAATGCACTTGTTCACAAAATCAAATCGCAAACTATCTGAATAAAGTCAGCCGCCCGATACTCGATCGAATTGACATCCACGTCGAAGTGTCGCCAGTAAAATTAGACGAACTCACAACAGATGAAAAGTGCGACACATCAGAACAAATCAAAAAACGTGTACAAGCAGCACGAGAAATCCAAAAACAACGCTTCGAAAAAGAAAACATCACAACCAACGCACAAATGAACACCCGACAAATTAGAAAATACTGCAAATTAAACGATGAGTTAAACTCCATAATACAGTTGGCATTCGACAAATACAAATTCTCCGCACGATCATTCGATAAAATCCTCAAAATATCACGCACAATCGCTGATTTGGATGGAAAAGAAAACATCGAAGCAAAACATTTGATGGAAGCCATCAGATATAGAACAGTGGATCAGAAATACTGGGGGTAGGGTGTGCAAATGATACCCAAAAGGGCAAAAATGATACCCAAAATGATACCCAAAATGATATCCAAAAACTGTGACCTATTGGATAGTTAGCTATTAAAATAAGCGTATAAATTAAAAAAAAGACCCTAGCTTTTAAATCGCTAGAATCTTAATTTATGTTTACACATTTGATTTAATCGTTAATTCTCCCCTCTTCTCTTTTATAAAAATAGGATCAATAATATTTTAATAGTATTTAAGCTAGTAAAACATTAAAATATATTTCGTAATATTATATAATAAAGCTATAATGAAAATAACAATTGAACTTACAAAAAAATAAGGAGAAAAAATATGATTGAAGTTGAATCTACAGTTGAATTGAATGAAGATGTCAAAGATAAGTTAATTGAATTAGATGAATCTCATTTAGACAAATTAAATCCTTATGGATTAGAAAAGATTGGTGATGAAGAGACATATCCTGAATTAGATAAAATTATCAAGCAATTTCTTGAATATCATAAAGGAAATGCTGATGGTGTTTTTTCATGGGTTAAGGAGCTGAATAAATTAGCTGAAGAAAAAAAAGGGGAAAAGATTCCATACGTTGGTGATTCTGCTAATCAACACTATGGCTTACCAACACATATCAATGGGGATTACAAAAACGGTTTAATTTATCATTGTCTTTTTAATGCTGGTACAAATGGTGTCGAGGATTCTTTAAAAACAACTGATTCCAAAGATGATCCTAATCCTGATAATTGCACATTAGAAGAATATTATAAAATACCAGAAAAGG
This sequence comes from Finegoldia sp., assembly GCF_046991905.1. NCBI lineage: Bacteria > Bacillati > Bacillota > Tissierellia > Tissierellales > Peptoniphilaceae > Finegoldia > Finegoldia sp. Next base: position 96,599 of record NZ_JBKWZF010000004.1, read on the forward strand.
ATGATAAAAAAGGCCCAAAAGACATTAATGAATTAATCTCTAAAGATAAAGAACTAAATGATAAGATTAGAAATATTAGAAATAATGTTATAGGCCCAGATTCTATATTAACAAAAGAGTTGATAAACGAAAGAAAAGGTGCAGAAAGAGGTTATTACAGTGAAAAATACTATAAAGAAATATTAAAAAAAAACGAAGATTTTTATCTTAACCCTAAGAAAAATGAAGAGGAAATTGCTAAAAGAACCAATAATTTGGTAAATATAGAGTTGTATCCTCTAAGGTCTAAAAATAAAAAAGGGGCTGGATATAAAATTAATAAATTTTCTTTATTTGGTGCTTATATTATACTTTACAGAATCGGAAAGTATTTAAATGAAGTTGATTCAATGAATGATATTCAAAAACCTAGGTTTATATTTAGAAGTTTCACAGAATGGGAAGAATGTATTAAAGCTGCTATAAGAAATTATTTTAACTTTGATGATGATAACGACAAAACAGATGAATTATTTGAGTATCTTTATGATAACTTCTTCTTAGAATTCTCAAGCCCTAATGCTGGTAGTGTTAGTAGTGTTAATGTAGTGAAAAAAGTAAGAATTGGTAATGAAAGATTTGATAAAATGACAGATTGTCTATCAGATCCAGAAAAGTGAAAATAGTGTTAAATAATCAGTTAAACATGTGACTTTTAATTAGAAACCAAGTTAAGATTCTAGCAAATATAGCTAGAATCTTTTTGTTATTTTATTAATTATAAGTACATCTTTGAAAAATCAACTAAACTTGGTTGATTTACTGGTATAATGTAGTTAGATATGGATTCGAAGTGATAAAAAATGAATTCTTAATTATTTAGACAGATTTTAAAAATAAAAAATGAAAATGAGGTGTTAATGGATACAAACAATAATAATATTGACAATCAAAAAGGAAATTCACTAGAAAAATTTGATGTAGACACTTATATGTTTAACATTGAAAAATATTTGCCAGATTTAAACGATGATGATTTTTATGCTTTGGGGTCTTCTATCTTGAAAGGTTCAAAAATTAATCTTGATACAAATATTAAAATTAGACCCCACATAGAAGATGTTAGTAGAAATCTTATAACAACAAAAATAGATTTAAAACAATTTAATAAAAATTTTAATGACCACTAACTATTTTTAAATGATTCAGCTTCTGTATTACATGATGTTAGAAAAATTAGAGCATCAGATATTAAAATAAGGCCTAATTTCAAAAATATTGATTTATATTCTAATGCTAAGCTATCTTTTAGTTTAATAAATCATGAAAATATAAAACCATATATTGAAAAATATATTAAGGCAACATTGATGTCAAATGAAACAAGAATTTCCGAATACACGAAAGATTTATCAAATTCACTTGTAACATCAGAACAAATAAAAAAACGAGTCGAAGCTGCACGAGAAATCCAAAAACAACGCTTCAAAAACGAAAAAATCACGACCAATTCACAAATGAACACCCGACAAATTAGAAAATACTGCAAATTAAACGACGAACTAAACTCCATCATATAATTGGCATTCGACAAATACAAATTCTCCGCCAGATCATTTGACAAAATACTCAAAATATCACGCACAATTGCAGACCTAGACGGAAAAGAAAACATCGAAGCCAAGCATTTGATGGAAGCCATCAGATATAGGACAGTGGATCAGAAATACTGGGGGGTAGTGGTGACCGCATGTTGCACGTGTGCATGCACAAGATAATGCACAAAAAGATGCACATGCACAAGGCGATGCACACAAAATGACATCGAAAGAAAGACGTCAAGAAATAATAAAAATACTCGAAGAAAACCCAGAGATATCAACATTGGAACTATCAAAAATATTCTCGGTTTCAAGAAGTACAATAAGCAGAGACCTGAGAAAGTTGCAACGTGTTGCACAGGGCGATGCACAAGATAATGCACAAAATGATACCCAAAATGATACTCAAAATATCACGCACAATCACAGACCTAGACGGATAAGAAAACATCGAAGCCAAACATTTGATGGAAGCCATCAGATATAGGACAGTGGATCAGAAATACTGGGGGTAGTGGGGGCAGACATATATTTATAAATATTTAATGATACTATAAATTTTAAAAACATAAAGGGGGAAAAAATTTACGAAGAATTCAAAGTGCCATTAGGTGCAACGTGGATAGTTAAAGATGATTCTATTATTATCAAGAAAGAGGAAATACCTTTTTCTGATATTAATTATTTAAATGAGGTATTTAAAGCAAATAAACTTGTAAATGGTGTTTATGAACTTGGCGTTAAAGGGAAAAAATATAACTTAGTTTTTACAAATAAAGATAAGGAAAGAGCATTAGATACATTGAATTTTCTTAGAGAAAAGATTAATTGTCTAGCTGAAAATAGGGCAAACTATGAAATAAATGATTGTGATAATACGTTGCTAACTGCAAAAGGAATGTATTCTTACGCAAAGGAAAATGGATTCGGAACAGGATTTACAAAAGGGCTTGGTGAAAAACATTTTGCAGTATTAGAGAAGAATTTACTAAAGGATGAGATTCCAGTTATGACGTTTATAGGACTTCATAATTATACTGGTGGAACAAATCATGATGGTAATTTTGCTTATGCATTAACAAATAAAAGATTAATAATAGGTCAATGGAAACTTATTGGTGAAAATTTTCAATCAATAAAAATTGAGAATATTAATGATGTTACATTTACAAGTGGTATCTTATTTGGGGTTCTTACAATTGACTCATTAAAAGAAACATTAAACGTAGCTCTTGATAAAATTTCTGCACAAAGAATAAATGAAGCTTTTCACGAAGAATTTGATAAGTTTAGCAGGACAAAGAATGAAGCAAATATCGTAAACAATCAGAATACTAACTCAGTGGCTGATGAAATCAGAAAATACAAACAACTATTAGACGAGGAAATAATAACAGAAGAAGAATTTCAAAGTTTAAAAAAGAAATTGCTAGGAATTTAATATATAGGACAGTGGATCAGAAATACTGGGGGTAGGGCTGCAAAATCAAAAATTTGAACACTAATTTATTATGTGCTCATTAAACAAGGAGAGAAGATGAAAATACAACTGGAAAGATTTACCGATAAGCACAAAGAAAAGATATGGAGAGATGGATTTTACGAAAAATTACCAGAGTGGGCGAAGTTCAATGGACCATATTTTGAAGATTATGTTCATTATGAAAGCTTAGAATCATTTGAAAAATCTGGTATTTGGAAATATCTTCAACAACCCAATTGCAGAGCTATATTAGTAGACGGTGTTGTCGTTGGAATGGTATCTCAAAATTGGATTGACGAGAAAACTAGATGGATGGAAATAGGAATTGTGATTTACAACGAAAATTACTGGAACCAATCCATAGGAACGAAAGCTCTCAAATTGTGGACGGCTGAAGTGTTCAATGATAATCCAGAAATCGAACATCTAGGACTGACTACTTTCAGCGGCAATCCACGAATGATGAAGGCTGCAGAAAAAATTGGATTCACACAAGAAGCAAGAATCAGGAAAGTTCGATATTGGAACGGCACATACTATGATAGTATGAAATACGGCGTTACACGAGACGAATGGGAAAAATTATCGCAGAAATAAAAAATAATGTAAATCAAAAAACTTAAAAATATTTTTACACACAAAAATCTCCCGAAACACTCGGGAGATTTTCACATTATATCATTAAATTTTAAAATCTTTGTGAAGCCTTAGTATTTCGACAAGCATACCATCACGATATTTTGCGAGTGATTCGTGAGTGTTGCCTATGTCCGCCGGTCTGTTTTTGATTGCTTCGTGAACTCCGTCGACTGTTTTCTTCTTGATGTCGTCTGTGAATTTCGTCCATGTAGCAGCATCTTCTAGCCAAGTTTCCATTGAAGGGCCGATATGGTCGAGTAAACCTTGAAGTCCGTGTTCACCGCCGCCTAGTTCAAATATTTGTCCTGGACCCATAATTGCCCATCTAATTGCAGGGCCAAATGTCAACGCAGTTTCGCAATCTTCCATGCTAACGACTCCCTTGTCAACCAAATCCATCATTTCACGAAGCACCACGGCTTGAAGCCTGTTTGCTATAAAACCTGGAACTTCATTTCTGATGATAATAGGTTTCTTGCCCAATCTAGTAAATAATTCACGAAGATCGTTCGCAGTTTCTGGGTCGGATTTTTCTCCTTGTGAAATCTCAATCAGTGGAATCAAATGAGGTGGGTTGTAAGGGTGCGCTCCGAAAATTCTTTCGGGATGTTCGGCATCTTCTGCGATTTTAGTGACTAGTAGTCCCGATGTTGCTGAACACAAAACGGCGTCAGGTTTTGCGTATTTTTCAAAAACCTTCACGAATTCCTTCTTCACGTCGTAATTTTCTGGAATACACTCTTCCACAATATCTGCAAATTCAATCGCTTCTTGTTCGTTCGTAGTATAACTGATTCTTGATAAAATCGTTTCCTTATTTTCGCTAACGACTTTTTTCTCAATCAATTCGTCTACGTATTTTTCGATTATCTTCTTAGTCTTTGCTTCACTTTCCAAGCTTCTGTTGTAACTTACAACATCCATCTTGCCCATAGCAAAAAGCAAAGTAAAAGATGAACCAATCACGCCACCGCCAATTACACAGGTTTTTTCGAATTTTCTAGCCATAAAATCCTCCTTTTGTTAACTTAGATATTTACAATACTTTCACTACATATATACCCAAACAAAGTCCACAAAACACAAAAAGAGTAGCTTGCATAAGCTACTCCCATAATTACTTTGCTATTTTCAAATTATATAATTTCACAAACATCCACACAATTCCAACTGCTAGAATAATGTGACCGATGCCAGAAGTTCCGTCGATTGCCGCACGAATAATCACGTCCGTTCCTTCACGAACCACTTCGTAAATTCCAATCACAACCATATTTACCACAGTGAACACAAGTCCTGTAAGATACATTTCATAAGGTTTCTTCAAAGCTTTTACATCGTTCATATCTTTTGCCAATAAATACACCAATAAACTAACCACAAATCCCAAAACCAAAGTATGAACGTGGATTTTGCCAAGATGAGTTACATCTGTAAAAGCGTAGAACTTCGTAAATTCACGGTAGAACACGCCGCCAATTAAACCCATAACCAAAAGCGTAATAGAATTTGCGAACAAATTATTAACACGGAATTCACTCACAAAATGTTTGAAACCAAACCACACAATCAAGAAATACGCCACAGTTTTAGGCATCATCAAAGCACCAATAGCAGGAACTGTTTTGCTGAACAAAACAACAGGAATGTAGAATAAGAATGATAAGAAAATCAAAAGCCACATGTGCTTAAACGCATCAACATCTTTCTTCTTGTATGACCACACAATCAACAGAATTCCCATAATCAAGAAAGGAATATTCCTGTAAATTCCAAACATATAATTGCCATCTGCGCTTCCCCAATTATTTTGTGGCAATAACACAAGAATAATCCTCAAAGCAGCTAAACCATAAATCATCCATTTCTTAGAATTGTCCGTATCGTTACTTTGCATGCGGTAATAATGATAATAAAGCACGTAGAAAATCGTCATCGTAATGCTCGTTACAAATTGACCCCATGATAATGCAGCTGCATGCGCCTCAAAACCTCCTGGACTCAAATGGGAAATCACCCTTGGAAGCAAATGGAAGCCATCTCCCAAGCCCAAAACAATCGCCATAGCGCCGAACAATTTTGCGCCCTTAGTTTTTTCTAACAACAACCTAACACCAAGAGCCACCATAACCGACAAATAAATTACATCAAATAAACTCTCAAATATTTTCATTCTCAACACCTCGTTTCAGCCAGTTAATATGCAAATTATATTTTTCAATGAAAACATCCCTGGACCATTCTTCCTTAAAATTTCTCTCAATCAAACCGTGAACAATAGCCTTCATAAAATAAATAAGCTCATGATCAATACTACTCTTATCATTGTGAAAAATCGCGTAATATTCCTTCTTCTTAGCCTTCCAGCCATCCTCCAGCTCGCTATTCCAATACAAATACCTAAACTTGTACAAATTATACTCGCCATCTTCAAAAATCACATCGCACACCTCATCTCCAAACGCATCCAATGCCACGGACACATCGTTGTTGTTCTTCTTCAACACAGACATGAAAAGCAAATGCACATCCTTCGTTTCCTTATCCAAAATGTAAAAATAACTATCCATCAAATCATCAAAATATTGGTAGAAACTCCCACGTGCAATCGACAACCTCTCCACAATATTTTTCACATTACAATCCTTGTAAGGCTTCGTGGAGAACTCATCCTTCAAGACCTCATCAATCAAATTTTTCTTATCTTCACTCAAATTATAAAAAGTTTGCTTAGGCATATAATCACTCCTCAAATAAAATGACACTTTGTCATAATTAAATTATATGTGACACAGTGTCATAGGTCAAGATTTTTTTCACATAACATCAAACGATTCAACATAGATGAAACAGTACTAATCAATGGCGCCGCAACATACGCACAATACGCCATCGATTTTCTAAACCAACAATAAAAATTTAACAAAAAAACCAACTATAAACATCGCTCATATTACATTTCCTCCAGGAATCGAGGATTTGATTCTCCAACAAAATCAAACCAGCAAGCATTGCTTGCTTAATAATGAGAGTTGGTTGACATAACCAGTGCGGCTACGGCTACGCTGGTTTTTTATTGGGGGGAATGGGAATAGCATGTAAAAGATTCAGATGATAATAAAAATTTATCATAGAGAAAAAAGAGAATTAAATGGCAAATGACAAGGATTTTCGAATATAAAGAAAATAGGATAGGCACAGTGTGATATTTATCGGCAGTCTCCTTACGATGTATGGAGCAATAGATAGAAAATAGTTTCTTATAGTCCGTTGACTAATACACAACAAAAAATATAGGATAGAAATGAAAAGATGGTGAGAAGGTGGTGTTCTATTTGCTAAAAAAATTTGGGGAAAGAGTAAAAGATTTGAGAAAAAAGAGAGGGCTAAGTCAGGAAAAATTTGCATTACAAATTAACATGGATAGAACTTATTTAGCTTCTGTAGAAGCTGGGAATAGAAATATTTCATTAAGGAATATTAGCAAAATTGCAAAAGGATTTGGAATACCTATATCGGAGTTATTTGAAGGAGTAGAAAATGAGTAAAGGTAAGAAAAAATACATAATAAATGAAGATGAATTAATTATTAATCAAGATGAGAAAATATATGTGAATGATATGAATGATGAAATTGAAATAATTAAAAAAAATGAAGATATTAGTAAAAATAAAGAGAAAAATAAAGAAGAAGAGGGACTAATAGATAGCGACTTTGATGAACAAGAAATTGAAAATCTGGAAATAGTTGATGATGATAATTTAAATATATCTGATAAAACAGAAGATTTAAATGAAATGGAGATAATTGTCAAAGATATTGTCTTTGCGGAATTTTCAAGGCTAGTCGATACTATAGAGGATGATTTTGTTGTTAATTATAATAAGAAAAGATACAATTTTTTACTATCACAACTTGACGAGCTTGTTACTGCCACTATGGTGTTTGTAAGTAGCTTTGAATCAAAAAGTGGTAATGCAATAGAGAGGGTAGCGGAGAGGGTAGCAAGAGTAAGATATGGAGAAGAAAATGTACCTTCAATTATCAACCCTAGAGGTATAGAACACGATATTCAAGCGGAAGATGTAATTGGTCAGATTATTGTAACTGACATAGACTTAGATCATGGAACCTTGAAAGGAGAAATTGCAAAATTCAGAGCTAGTAACGTCGCGCGTGGAAGAGGGAAAAATAGAAAAACAAGTGGGGTTACACAAGAAAGCATAAAAGAATTAATAACATTGGGCAAGAAATATAAAATAGATGAAATAAAAATTAAACCAGTAGACTTGGCATTCTATGATGGTGAAAGTTGGAACATTCTAGAATTAAAAGCTGGAGGTGATTTAGATAGTTCAAATGCACCGTCAAATGTAGAAAAACTACTTTCAATTTATACAGGAGTTAATGTAGAAAATGCAAAAGTATATTTTGCAGCTCTTTATAATAAAAACGGAGAAGGCAATACATGGACAGGGGCGGTAAAAAAACATATGGCTTACCCAGAGATGTTCTTAATAGGAAAAAAATTATGGAATAAAATTTTGCCAAAAGGAATAAGTTATGAAAGATTTACAGAACTTTACAAAATTGCTTTAGAAGAAATAGATTTAAATGAAAGAATTAAGTCTATGATTAGGAGCGCTGTGAAATGAGGTATGGGAAAATAATTAATGATGATTGCATAAGGCATATACAGTCATTACCAGATCACTCTATAGATTTAATCTTAACAGATCCTCCATACAATATAGCACAATATTCAAGAGGAAATATTAAGTTGCCGAACAGATCAGAAGTCAATAATGACTTGGGTTCATGGGATCATAGGGAAATTAATCCGCTTGAATTTGTAAATGAATTCAAAAGAGTGCTTAAACCAAAAGGTAATATTTTTATATTTACCAGCTATAATCTAATAGGTAAATGGCATGAAGCATTTGATAATGAATTTGATACATTTCAATATTTTATCTGGCATAAGACAAATCCGATGCCAAAAATATATAAAAATGGATTTTTAAATAGTTGTGAAATGGTTATTTGTTTGTGGAATAAAGGACATAAATGGAACTTTATTAATCAAAGAGAAATGCATAATTTTTTTGAATGCCCGATATGTATGGGGAGTGAACGACTAAAAAATCCAAAACATCCTGCACAGAAACCTTTGAAACTAATTAAACATTTGATAAGTATTGGAAGTTATGAGGGAGATGTTATTTATGACCCTTTTATGGGTGTAGGAACAACCTGTGTAGCTGCGAATGAAACAAATAGAAAGTTTATAGGAGTAGAGATAGATAAAGATTTTTTTTATGCGGCAGAAAAAAGAATTAAAACTAGTATAAAAAAGTTAGAGTATGAAAGAGGAAAATTATAGATAATTTTCTACTGTCAAGTATAACCCTCCTGATTAGTTTGTTGTATTGTAATCGGGAGGGTTAGACATAAGAATATAAAAATGTAAACGAAATTAAAAGTTTTTAATTATTAAATGCGTTACACTTCTTTCGTTTCGGCTCCTAACATTATATGAATATTTTTTTTTAAAAGATAAAATTTCGAAATCTGATTTATATAAATCATATATGAAATCTGTGTTCTTGATTATTAAAATAAATTTCGAAGGAATATTTTTTAAATAATTACATAATCGTATTTGATCTTCTAGCTCAAATGAATTGCCCTCATAGTCAGAAAAGTCTGTATCATATGGAGGATCTAAAAAAATAAAGTCATCAGTAGTTAGATTAATCCTGTCTAAAAATTTTTCGAAATCCAAATTATATATTTTTGTATTTTTAAATATATTTTTCGTTTTTACATTAAAAAGAGAATCTATTTTATTAATAAATTGCTTCCTGTTATAACTCATACCTCCATAGGGAATATTAAATTCACCTTTTTTGTTATATCTGAACATCGAACCATAACAGTATTCTCTAATAAAATAAAAATTTGCAATCTCAAATGGCTTTGTTGTATCAATTTTGTTTAAGTTTATGTCGTTGAATATATTCCTAAAATACAAATAAAATCCGCTCGTAAATCCTGTTATTAAATTTTCTAATAAATCAATATCACTAAATTTTCTTTTTAAAGTATTTTGTTTTGTTCTATCAAACTTATCTAATACACTTGTTATAATTGCTTCTGAATAATCATCTAAATCTAGGATTATATTTTCTGAAGTTTCTGATTTAGATAGTATAAATTTGATAGTATCAATTGATTTAGTATCATCATCGTTGTAATAAGATTCAAGAATTTCATTACTATATAAATCGCACGTATAAATTAAAGACTGAAATGAACTATCGTACTTTAGCAATGTTTCTTTAAATTCTTCATTTTGTTCTTTAACAAGTTCATAGAACGACATTAATGATGAAGAAATATCATTTATTATAGCGTTAGAGGGCATTAATTCAAAAAAAACTGCTCCGCCTCCAAAGAAAGGTTCAATATATCTAGTATATTTTGGTATAAAGCTCTTAATTTTATTGAATTCCCTGGATTTTCCACCTGGCCATTTTATTATTGGTTTCAAAATAAATCACCTCCCTAAGATATTATTTAATATAGCATAAATGTTACTTAAAGTCAACAATGTGTTGTCTTATAAGATTATTTAAATTGAGTATTCAACTTCACAAATTCATGTATAATCATATTTAAATTATGTTAATTTGCATGACCTTCTATAGAGACGATTGATTAAATTTGTAACCAATGCCGCGGACATGGCATCACTATCTTCATACGTCTGATAAGTTGAATTTGTGCAGTAGCTGGATTACATTTGAACAAATAGATAATAATTATATCACATGTCATTTGCTATTGTAATTCCTTGTAAAATTTATTCTAATTTTTATATAAGAACTTTTATGTTTATTGTACATTGATATAATCTCGATTTTACAAAAAGGTAGGTTGCAATGGAAGAATTTGGATTCTGATTTTTAATTTTAGATGAATACGAAAGTAGTCATTCTCAATTGCATTCATTAAATAATTTATTAACTTAATAAGCTAGAGTTAATAGCAACAATAGTATTATAATAGAAATACAAAAAAATGAAAATTGCACTGGAACTAATACCTACCAAATAGAGAATAGTAAGCATATAGCATTTAAATTAACTATGAGGCAAAAAAAGAAGGGAAGTTTTTAGCAGCATTCAAGAAAGATTAATGTAATTATGAATTATAAGAAAAATTACTATGAAAAGGAAAAATCTCTTCTATCGACATTCATAAAATGTTCAATTTGTATCTGTATTATATTATGTAGTCAACTAGAAAGAAGAAACCGATAAACAACACAAAACTTTTAAAAAATTGATGGAGAACGAAATAGACTCAGTATTCTTTGCAAGGAAAGAAGTGTTGTGCATAATATTGAAGTAGCAATGGTAGTGTGTACTCATTTTGTTTAAAAATAATATTGTTTTTAGATCGATTTTATTACAACTAATAGATGATGTATAATTACAGCAGGGGTGCTGTAATGAATGAGTCATTTTTTGAGGTGATTTCAAAAGAATTTTGTGGAGATTTTGAAGATAGCTTATATGAATACAAAACTGGTCCTGCTTTAGTAAATTTTTTTAACTCGAATTTTGGATACAATGATCAGTATAATAGTAGTTTTCCAACTAGATGGATCTACGCTAGTGAAAGAATCAAAAATTTATATAATAATGGTAAAATGAAATTATTCTTCTCTTATATAATGTCCGTTGAGTTTAATATTCAGGAAAAACAAAAAACAACTGTTGAAGTAGTTACATTTATCGAAAAATTAAAGGACCATTGGAATAGGAAATTAAGGCCATTTAAATACCAATTAATTCAAGTAGGAGATTCGTTTGAGTTGACACATCTTGACGAAGATCTTGAATTAATTGGTGAAGGTGGATTTGCTAATGTATATCTTCAAAAATCTACTGGTCTAGTTATTAAAAAATTAAAAAGAGAAAATCTTCTTGAAGAAAATAGCAAACATAGATTCAAAAGAGAATTTGAGATTACTAAAAGTTTATCTGACATAGAAGGGATTATTAATGTATATGATTTTAATGAGTCTGAATATTTTTATGTTATGGAAAAGTGCGATTCAACTTTATATGATTTTTT
>NZ_JBKWZF010000005.1:0-31437 GCF_046991905.1 Finegoldia sp.
ACCTTCATAAAACAACAAGAGCTATTGTAAATTACTGTGTAGATAACAATATCAATACGGTAATAATTGGAGATATTAAAGGAATAAGAAAAAATAATAATATTGGGCATATTAATAATCAAAAATTACATTTCTTGCCATACAATAAAATATATCAAATGCTTGAATACAAGCTAAGATTGGAAGGGATAAGACTTGTTAAGCAAAAAGAATCGTATTCTAGTCAAACAAGCCCAATAGCTCCATTTGTTAATAAAGAGTATGCTAAAAAATCAAACAGAATTAAAAGAGGATTATACAGAGATAAAGACAATATGTGGAACGCTGATATAGTCGGAGCATACAATATATTAAGATTATATTTGCAAGAAGAAAACAAGGCTATTAATCTTAATCCTTATGAGATAAAAAGCCCTTATCTGTTAAAAGTAGCTGTGTAAAAAACAGTATAGGTGTTATGGACACACCCCGAATCTGCGATGTTTTTTCATCGTATATCGGATGCTCGGTAATTCAATTGCCGAGTAGTTCACTATCTGATGAAATATAGCCCCTACTCCCCTGCCTCATAGCAGGGGTTTTTATGTGGGTACATGTCATAGGTGTATCAATAGTTTGTGGTGTTGTCACTTGTCGATATATTGCATACATAAGAAAACAATGAATAAAAAGGAGAGTATATTATGAAGGTTAACGTAAAAAATACAAAAAATGTTTTAAAAGATATGAAAGGAGATTTTCCTTGTCCTATCCCCTTTTCTAAAAAAGATTATATAGAGATTTCGAAACAATATTCAGGGGAATCTTTCAGTAACGATGAATATCAATGTATAATCAACACATACATCATGGATAATGATATTTACGATGCAATTATTGAATATTTTTATAAAAACAATTTGGAATATTTTGTAAAATATTTTCCAAATCTTAGAGAAGAGTTATGTTCAGAGGATTTTGTGGGTTATGTTTATGATTATGCTGGAGATGGCGTTGCTATGTTTTCGGATTATACTAATATAGTTTCCGACCTTTGTACACTTGTGGATTATGCTTTTTTCAGAGAATGTGTATTGTCATTAATTTATCGTGATAATGATGAACAAGTTGCAAGTGATATAATTGATGAAAACTTAGATGATATCGAGATGGATAGTTATGACTGTTTCACGATAGATGATATTTATGATGTTGTTGAAAAGTATAGCAACAAGAATGTAATATGTGATTAGTTATTTGTGGTGTTGTTATTTGTGTATATATCGCATATAACAAACAAGCATCGAATCATTCAGATATTAAATTACAAGTGATATGGAGATTAATTATTTGTGGTGTTATCACTTGTCGATATATTACATATAACAAAAGATAAAGGAGAGTAAATGATGAATAATGTACTTTTATTAGGAAGATTAACAAAAGATGTAGAATTGAGATATAACAATTCACAAATGGCTATTGGTAGATTTACGGTTGCCGTTAACAGAAGATTAACTAAGGAAAAAAGACAAGAGGCTAAGGCTAATAACCAACCTACGGCTGATTTTATTAGTTGTGTTATTTTCGGAAAACAAGCAGAGGTATTGGCACAATATGTATCTAAAGGTATGAGGGTTTTGGTTAACGGAAGAATCCAAACGGGTTCATACGACAATAAAGAAGGTCAAAAGGTTTATACAACTGAAGTTATTGTTGAACAGTTTGAGTTTATTGATAGCAATAACCAACATAACGAAGGTAATAAACAACAAAATAACGTAGACGATTTTGGAATGGGTAATGCCGTTGTCAATAATGATAGTGAAATGCCTTTCTAGAGGGAAAATCGAGAAGTGGTGTAATGCCACTTCCTTTCTTTTTATTATAATGTGATTTGTGTTTATTTCACTTGTGATTTGTCAATATGTAGTAATGATTGAGGTGATTATGTGAAATGCAAAGACAAGTATAAAAATCTTGACAAGTATAGAGCAGCGAAGCGTAGACAACAGCAAAGGCATCGAGAAAAGTATGGTGCCGGAAAACCTCCGAGAACTTGGAGTGACGAAGAAATTCATTTGTTAATGGATTTCGATGGACTAGATAGAGATTTAGCGAAAAGATTAAACAGATCTCTGGGTGCGATATATACAAAGAGAGCTAGGGTTCGTTCGCAGGTAAGGGGGTGACTGATGTTCAGGAATATATAGGTACAGCTTATAGTGTGATTAATAATTAGTCTACTTGTGATTTGTCGATATATTACATATAACAAAAAATAAGAACTAAAAAAGGAGAGATGATTATGAATATTAGTTATGATGTTATGGAAAAAGAAGATTTGCTGAACTATTTAGATGATGGATATATTCTTACAGATGAATACGAAGATGTTGGGCCCGATAAAACTTTTTATCAATTAGTAAAAAAGATTAACAATCGTGTATATTCAGTAATCGATTATAAGTTTGAGGATAACACATTTATGCAATCAGAAATGACTATAGATTTAGACAATTATACAACAGAGCAATTAGATGAATATGCTGAACCATATTATGGTTCTTTTGAAATGGCTGTAAAAATGTGTGGAGATGATGTGTTTCAAATTATGTGCGAATGTATAGCAGAAACGGAATTTGCTATGTAAAAAGAGGGTGGGCTGTGCTAAACTAAAAGCTTAGCCTTTTTCTGGCACATTAAATTTCATTTGCCGTTTATAATGTGTAGGTACAACTTATAGTGTGATTAATAATTAGTCTACTTGTGATTTGTCGCTATATTACATACATAGAAAAATAAAAGTTAAAAAAGGAGAGATAATTATGACAGAAGTAAGCCAAGATTTAAGAATGTTTTTAGCAACTTTGAATAACAGAGTTAAAAAGATTGAAGGAATGTTTAACCAAGAAAGTGAAGATACTTGTAAAACATTACACCTAATGAAAGATAGAAAGGCAATAGCAATATCATCAGCTGTTAGAATTAAAGATGTAGTTTTGTTATATCCAAACTTGAATATATCAAATTATAATCCTGATGTAGATGAAGGCTTATCAACATTAGTGTTAATTCCTAATGATAAAGATATTGTTAACGAAATAAATAAAGCATATCTAAATGCTTTTGACTACGGTATTAAAAAAGGGATATATCCAAAGAATACAACAATGGATATGATAAAGAAAAAGACCAATGAATCCTTATTTATAGACGTTAATTCTTTTGTTGCTAATCAAAAAGATGATAACAAAGAGTTTTGTCAATCTTTAGCACAAAATAAACTAATGATAAGAAATGTTAAAGTAGGTAATGACGAAACGGGTAAGCTTTCAGTTGTACTAAGAGATAGAGATGGTAAGCTACTAGATCCAAACGAAAGAATTTCTTCTGGAGATACGGGTGAGATAGTAATTAAGTTTTATCCATACTCACATAAAGGTAAGGTTGGAATAAGTCGTTATATTCAAGGTTTTATTAGAACCAGCGAATGTATTACACAAAAATCAATTTATATTTAAGTGATAATAAGAATGTGGTATAATAATTAATAAAGATACCACATTCTTTTATTAAAATAGCTAAGAATACTCGTGACTTTAGTCATGGGAGGTTCGGAAGAACCAGCGAATGTATTACACAAAAGAAATGCGTTGGTTAATCGCATAAACTAATTAACCAGTCGGATTGACTGCACTGACTTAAATAAGACAAAATCATAAGCACATAGCAGGTCTTTTTAAGGCTGGGCTAGTGAAGTGCATATCATACGATATAGATTTGTTGAGTTCTCTGTTAAAGAAGAAAAAGTCATCAATAGATGAATCAATCTTCGGATTTTCCAAAAGAGAACCCCCCGACTTTAGTCGTGGGGAGTAGTCAGAATACCACATTCTTTTATCTGGATATTTTTTGCAAAAGAACAATTTGCCTTAAATTATCATCGGCACTAGGATTAACGCATGTTGATAAAATGACGTATTTTTCGATAGCCTCTTTTGGTTTATTGACTACTATGTCTGATGTATTTATCAAATTAATTAACCAGTCACGATCTTCTTGCGTTTTATAAAAGCTTCTATCAAGCTTTTTAATACGCTTAATAGAAATTATTTTATAACGTTCAATACCTTGTATCGATGTTATTGTAAATATATCGTTATTACTAGATTGTAAGTTGGTCGTGTATTTTTGGTTTTGCAACTTAGTAAGATTTGAAAACATCTTATCATCTAGCATTTTATGACCGAACAGATTGTTGTTCCAGTCACTAAAATCACTGCGATTGTAACGGTCTAGAAATATGGTTCCATATTTGTTCTTTTTGTTATTAATATCGTGGTTAAGCCAGTAAGTGTCATCTTTGGATTTTACGATGATTTCGTCTATATTTAAAGCCTTATTTTCGATTCTTCCGATGACATTTCCGTTATTTAGTTTTTTTCTTAATTCGAATATTTTATCTTGTGATGATTTCTCGTTTGAATTAAGTGTTTTATTCATAGATTCTGATACAGCTTTTGTATTGTTTTCTTTACGATAGCTTTGAAGTTCAGAGTTTGTGATTATTGATATTGGGATTAGAAATGTAATTATGGATATGAATAATAATATTTTTTTCATTAGTTCCTCCTAATTATGTTATACCCGAAATTTTGAAAGGAGTAATTGTTGAGTGAATTTAATTTATTAGATGAGAAATGGATTCCTGTAATTGACACTGATTGTAACAACTTAAATGTTTCAATTCTGGAGCTATTTAAAAATGCCTCTAAGTACATTAGTATAGCAGGTGATACTGAAGTTCAGACCATTTCAATAACGAGATTTTTGTTATCTATTCTTCAAACGGTATTCTCAAGATTTGATGAGAACGGAGAAGAGTATGGGTATTTTGGGTTAAATGATATGTTTAAGCAGAAAACTGAAATAGATCCAAATGTTATTGAAGATTATATTAATGATTTGAATAAAGCATGGATTAATTTATGGGAAAAGAAATCTTTCCCAAAGATTATAGAAACTTATTTAAATAAATATCACGATAGATTTTATTTATATGATGACGAGTATCCGTTTTATCAAGTAAGTAGTAATATATGGGAAGATTTTAATGTTATATCGAGGGGTAAGCAAAACGCAAAACCATCTAATATCCCTTTTAAAAAGATAAACGGTAAGTTTTATGAATCGAATTCTTTAAGAATGTTCAACGTTAACGATGAAAAGGCAAAGAATAAAATGTCAGATTCAGAACTTGCTAGATGGATCATAACATATCAAAACTATTCTAATACGTCAGATAAGGCTGTTTTTGACGGTGTTGACAAAAAGTCATATGGTTGGTTGTATAAGATTACTACAATGAGTTTAAGGGGTAGTAACGTGTTTGAAACACTAATGCTAAATCTTGTTTTAGTACACCCGGTTAAAGAGTTTGTAGGAAATTCTCAAAAACCTTGTTGGGAAGAATCGTCAAATAGGATTATTACTAAGAATATTAAAGGTTATGTTCCAGATAATTTAGCAGAATTGTATAATACTTATTCAAGAGCTATTAGAATATCAAACAATAGCTTAGATGTGTGTAAATTATCTTTAATAGAGCCTATTAAATTAGAAAGTATGGCTATTTTGAGATATAAGGAAAAAGAAGATATTTATAACACGATAAAGGTTAGAAGTAACTACAGTTTGTGGCAGATTTTATTCTTGATCCGTAAGGGGTTGTACGAAACACCCGTTATTCTTGAAAACTTATTAAAGTATTCTGAAAATATTGATTTCAAAGATATTAAAATAGACATGGTAACATTGATAGATGATGGAAACGCATTATCATATGTTCCAAAAGAGGAAATTTTCAGTAGTTTTAACATAAATGTATTGGAACTTTTTAACAAGGATTCTGATTTATATAAAACTTTAGAATATTGTTATACTGTTGTTCAAAATTACAGTAATTTCTTATATAAAATTACACAATTAAATAGATATGACGATAAGTCTTCTAAAGGTTACATTGAGAAAAAATTAGAGCCTCTATATTTCTATGTAGATAGAGAACTCTCAGCTGATATTGACTTAGGAGATTTTAGAAAAGAATTTAAAATGTTTGCATTACATCAAATAAAAGAATTTTCAACTAGAAAAGATTGCATAGAAATTTATGCAAACTTAGTAAAATATATTGATTTTGAAAGAAAAGAGGAAGAAGAAAATGAAGAATAGATTATATTTAGACATACACGCAATACAAGTACTACCACCATCAAATGTGAATAGAGATGAATTTGGAAACCCAAAATCAGCATTATACGGTGGAGTGAATAGATCAAGAGTTAGTTCTCAATCATGGAAAAGAGCTATTAGAGAATATTTTTATGAAAATAGCGAAATTCAGAACTTAGGAGTTAGAACATTAAAATTACCTGATTATATAGCTGATAAAATGCTAGAAATTGATAGCTCAATCCCTAGAGAAGAGGCTATTAAAAAGGCTGGAAAGGTGTTAAAATCAGCTGGAATTTCAACGAAACTTAAAGATGTTGATGATGAAGGAGAAAAGGCTTTAGTCTTAGAATCTTTGTTTTTTATCTCGGATAAACAAGCGTTAGAATTAGCACAAGCAGCAGTAAAAGGTGATGTTGCAAAACCCGATATTATAGACAGTATTAAAAACAATATGTCTATAGATATAGCGTTATTCGGTAGAATGGTTGCTTCATCTAAAAACTTAAATGTAGAGGCAAGCTGTCAAGTAGCACATGCTATATCCACTCATGAGGTTAATTCTGAAGTAGACTACTTTACGGCAGTTGATGAGTATACTAAGGATCAAGGAGCTGCAATGATTGGTAATTCTAATTTTAATGCCTCAACATTATACAGATATTCAAATATTGCAATTCACGACTTGTTTGAAAAAATACACGACAAAGAAACATTAATTAATTCTATTAAGCTTTTTATTAAAGCTTTCTGCTTATCAATGCCATCAGGAAAGATAAGTTCTTATGCAAATCAAACTTTGCCTAGCTTTTTATCAATCGATATTCGTTCAGATAGGCCAATGAACTTAGTTTCTGCTTTTGAAGAACCCGTAGTGTCTAATTCAGGATATACTAATAAATCTATAGTAAAACTTTGCGATGAACATAAAAAGTTTAATAAATTTTACGACAAACCTTTATTAAG
This sequence comes from Finegoldia sp., assembly GCF_046991905.1. Classification (NCBI taxonomy): domain Bacteria; kingdom Bacillati; phylum Bacillota; class Tissierellia; order Tissierellales; family Peptoniphilaceae; genus Finegoldia; species Finegoldia sp. The sequence continues at coordinate 7,180 of NZ_JBKWZF010000005.1, forward strand.
CTCTTTTATTTCTTTTGATGATATTGATTGTTTAAATGAGTTTGGCGATGAAGCCGATAATTTAAACAATTTAGCTGAAAATGTAGCTAATTTTTTAAAAGATAATTTAGGTGATTAATTGTGAGTGTTATTTTGTTAAAGTTTGCTAGTCCTCTTCAATCATGGGGAGGCTTAGCAAATTATGAGATAAGAAATACTGAATATTATCCAACAAAAAGTGCTGTTATTGGGCTGGTAGCAGCGGCTTTTGGATTTAAAAAAACCGATACAGAAAGCATCAAGAAGTTCAACTCTTTAAATTTCTCCGTTAGAATAGATCAAAGAGGAAGTTTGATTCGTGATTTTCAAATAGCTATGGAATACAACCCTAAATATATGCCTAATGACCCTAATTACTTTGTTAAGAGCAATTTAATACAAAAGTATTATATCCAGGATGCTAAGTTTCTTATAGCCTTATCGAGTGATGATGAAAAGTTAATGGAAGATGTATACAACGCTTTAAAAAGCCCTGCATACCAACTATTTCTAGGCAGAAAATCAAACCCGATAAATGCTGATTACTTAATAGGAAAATTTGACGGAAATGAGCTTGATATAATCAAAGATTATGAATGGTTAGCTTCTAAATGGTATAAGGAAAGCATTAAAAAAGATAGTGTAGAGTTATCAATATTCAGTGATTATATAGATACTAGTAGTAAAGAAAAGCTAATAAGACGTGATTTAACAGAGTCTTTTGAGAATACAAAACGTGATTTTTCAAGTAGATTCGAATATAAATATGTAACAAAGGTGGGTGAGTAAATGTATCTTTCAAGAGTAATGCTCAAAGATAATCAAAATTATAGAAATTATGTGTATACTAATTTACAATATTTTCATAAATGGGTTGAAGAATCCTTCCCAAACGAATTTAAAGAAAACATAAGAACTAGAAAGTTGTGGAGATTGGATAGTTTTAATAACAAAAATTATTTAATAATGCTATCAGAACAAAAACCGGATATCGAAATGTTTGAAAGAAACGGTATTAAAGGAACTGCTAAAATAACCAACTACGATCAATTTTTAGACGATATTAGTGAGAATAAACTATATCGATTTAAAATAAAATATAATCCCGTTAGTTCTGTATATGTTAGAAATTCACAAAGAGGCGATAATTTCATCTGTAGAAGTGATGAGGATAAGATAAAATATCTTATTGACAGAAGCGATAAAAACGGTTTTGAAGTTTTGGAGTGTACACTAATTCAATCAGGTTATGATAAGTTAGTTAAAGATAATCAAAAAGCTCCTATCAACAAAGCTGTAGTTGAGGGTGTTTTAGCTGTTAAAGATGTAGAGAAATTTAAAGAAATTTTAATTAATGGTTTTGGCAAAAGAAAAGCTTATGGATATGGGCTTATGACAATTGTGCCAATAGCTGAAAGGGGATAATATATGATTAATAATTACAAGGCAATAGTTGATTCTGAATTGACTAAAAAAAGCAAACATGGTCATGACAGATATGTTATAGTGGATATAGAAACAGGCGAGATTTTAGACGATGCTCAAGGATATGGATATAAGTCCAAAGAGGGTGCGTATAAGTGCTTTGGATATAAAAGAAAAAGAGGCGATCTAAACTAGCTTTCTTGCAATAGCAGGTGTTTTTTTCTAGTCGAAAATAGGATAACTTTTCATGCAAAGACGTGTGAAAAAAGAAGCCTGAACTAATAGTAAAATCAATGTTATAGAAAATTTGGCACATTATTATAAAATTTTTATTTCCCAGAATTTTGAGCTTTTGTAAGTATTTTACCCGCACATGCGGGAGTGTTCCTAAGATTGTGGAGGACTACAAGTAATGAATTTGGTTTTACCCGCAAGTGCGGGGGTGTTCCTAACAAAAAGACTCAAGAATTGTTTAATATTAAGTTTTACCCGCACTTGCGGGGGTGTTCCTAGCAGGTTAAAGCATACTCGAAGTCTGCTTTTGTTTTACCCGCACTTGCGGGGGTGTTCCCACGATAAATCTATGAAAAGATATTCATTTTTACCCGCACATGCGGGGGTGTTTCTATCGACCGAATTGTAAATTTCCAGTCGTACATGTTTTACCCGCACATGAAAATATGTTTTACCCGCACATGCGGGGGTGTTTCCAAGATCGAGGGAGATGATGAAGATGGCAAGTAGTTTTACCCGCACATGCGGGGGTGTTTCTGGGTACTATGTAGATACTTCATGGAAAACTAAGTTTTACCCGCAAATGCGGGGGTGTTCCTGACTACTGTTGTTCTTGGTCTGATAAAAATTGGTTTTACCTGCACTTGCGGGGGTGTTCCTAGAAGATTTTTATTCTACTGAGTACAAAAACAGTTTTACCCGCACATGCGGGGGTGTTCCTAGGCAGATGTACTTATCCAATGGAGCAAGTCAGTTTTACCCGCAAGTGCAGGGGTGTTCCTGTTAATAATGTAAATAACTACAACGGTGTTGAGTTTTACCCGCACTTGCGGGGGTGTTTCTATCGACCGAATTGTAAATTTCCAGTCGTACATGTTTTACCCGCACTTGCGGGGGTGTTCCCAGGGAAGATACTGGCGGCCCTAAAACAGCACAATTTTCCCAGCAATAGCAGGGGTCTTTCAATAGCAGGGGTCTTTCTATGTATGAGGATTATCAAGATAAGTTTCTCGCAATGGCGAGTGTATTTCTTTATATTTAAGAGTATTTTCTCGCAAATAGCGAGTGTAGTCCAAGAATATTTTTATCTTTTATTTTTTCTCGCAATAGCGAGTGTAGGTACATGATATAGTACTACATATAATTAGTCTACTTGTGATTTGTCGCTATATTACATATAACAAAGAGATAAAGGAGAGTAGGTTATGAACTATTTGTATGGAATGAAAGAGCGTGAGTTTTCGCTGGGCTGTCAACCGAAAGACGGATTGTTGGGATTGTCGGATAAAACAAGCGATAAGTACTATGACATTATCGAATATTCGATAAAACTAACAGAGAAAGAAATCAAAGAATATGAATTAGATCCAATAGAATAAGTGAAAGTAAGAGAAGATTTGTTTCTTCTCTTTTTTTGTTGGTACAAGAGCTAGATAGAATAACTAATTTGAACATTAAATAATTACGCTATATTACATACATAACAAAGATAAAGGAGAGTAGACTATGAAAGAGGTGTCAATTAAACTTATCACAGAGTTGATTTTGGACAAGGATTATTTGGAATATTCTTATGACTTAGATATGAGTGAATATGATGATGAAAAACTAACAAAATGGTGTTTGGACTATATCAAGCGTGATATCAACGAGATAATCATTAATTCAGACATAGAACCAATAATAACGATAACTGACTAGGAGAAAACTTATGAAAAACGATATACAAAAGCTTAATCAAATCTTCCACCAAGTATTGCAAGATGATGAAAATGCGAATGGAGGAATAAGCTACATTGGAGAAAATTTTGGAAACTTTTTATTAGAAACTACACAATTATTTCCTAGAAACGTTGAGGAATACAACAAAAAGTTGCCTAAATATAATAAAATGCTTATAGAATGTGGAATTAAACCAACTTTGATAAGATTTTAGAAAGGGCTTAAATTAGCCTTTTCTAAGCTTTATGGTACAGTTATGAGTGTGATTAATAATTAATCTACTTGTGATTTGTCGCTATATTACATATAACACAAAGATAAAGGAGAGATAATTATGATTAAAGAAAGCATTTGTGATTATACGGTTAATAAGATGCCTTTTGATGAGGGTTTTAAAAAATTGGTACTTGAGCTTGAATCGGAAGACATCGATTATACAGTATACTTGGATATCGAAAGTGAGGATATTTCTTCAATGCCAACTGTAGACTACAAGGGAAATGTCGGAAGATACTACAATCAAAAGATAACGTTGTTGGAATGGAAAACGGATGGGATTAGTAGTGTCATAAATAATTATCCTTGGAGCGATTTAGAAGAATTGTTAAATTCCAACGATATTAAAGAATATAGAAAAGAGTTTCTACAAAATTATAAAGATGAATTTATAGAATATATAGACGAAAGTGAAGACGAAGAAGATGCTTTTATCAATTTTATGGAGAACTATTGGCAGGAATATACAGGCTTTTTATTATCCGATAAAGATATGGTGAATAACGAAGATGTTTTATCTTTTTTGCTAGAAAACTATAACTATTATGTTGATAAGATTATAGAAAATTATAACAATTTTTTGTGTGAACAAATAAAGGAGAGAAAATTATAAAATATAACGTAGAAATTGTAGAAACATTAAGAGAAGTTGTAGAAATTGAAGCAAAAACTGAAGAAGAAGCGATAAGAAAAGTAGAAGAAATGTATTTCAACGAAGATATAGTGTTAGGTGCAGAGAATTTTGACAATTTGGTTGAGTTTAATTTGCAAGAAGATTAAAAAAGATTTTTATAAAGCTTGGAGAATTTGTTAATCTTCTCCAAGCTTTTAGTACATATTTGATATTATATATATTTAAAGGAGAGAAAATTATGGAAAATTTAGAGTTAGAAAGAGTGGAAATTAAATATAATTCAATGTTTTTAGATGGGAAACAACACATTGAAAGCTATGCTTTTGTTAACGAAGAAATTAGGTATGATTTAGAAAAGATTGAAAATGCACTTAAATATTTTGATAGCTATTTATTATCGTACTCAATATGGGATATACTATATGAGAAAACCGATGAAGAGTTAGATTTTGATGAAAGATTAGTTCAAGATATGCTGTATGATATGCGTTTTAATATAAAAAAGATTTCTAATCTTGAATTAAAAAAAGAGGTTGAAGAATGTATTTTAAAATTGTATGATAGCGGAAGTATAGTACAAATAAACAATGTTTTGCTTTATCTTGATGATAATTATGAATGTGAAGATTGTCCTAGCTTAGAAGAGGTTTATACTCTTGATATGTATTTATCTCATGATATCAAAGACTTAGATTTAAGCGTTTTTGACTATGAACAACTTTTAGAAATCCACAAAGGTCTTAAAAATGATGTTGATGTTAGATTATATGCTAATCCAAAATATCACTGGAGCAGGATGGCTATAATTAGAGAAGCATTAGAGAATTATAGTATAGACGTTTCGAAATACGTTGAGGCTGGCTTTACAGAAAATGAAATAGACGAAATTAGAGAAGGACTTGAAAATGGTGTTGATGTTAGCATTTATACCGATATTTACCTACATCATGACGAAATGCGTGAAATTAGAGAAAAGCTAGAAGAAGGAAAGAAAGTCTATAAATTGAGATATGATAGTTCTCAATTAGATATAATTATTAACGCATTAGAGGAAGCGAAAACTTATTATGAGCAATATTTGTTCGATAGTTATGATAATTTTGATGAGTTAGAAAAAATCATTAAGGATTTAAAAAATGAGCTGCCTCACAAGTTGTGGTGATGATAGATTTATAACAAAGAGGGGGAGAAATCCCCTCTCTTCTTTATTTTGGTACATCCATAGCTATACTATTAATTCCTGCTGCCTATATTCACGATATACTATACATACATAACGAAGATAAAGGAGTAAAACTATGCTATTAATATTAGGGAAGACTTGTTCTGGGAAAGATGCCTTTGCGAAAGAGTTAGATAAGCTTGGATATAAGCCTGTTATATCGAGAACTACACGAAAGAAAAGAAATAAAGAAGATAATAAGTATATATTCGTTTCTAAAGAGCAAGCCGAAAGAGAGAAGAATCAATCTATAGCGTATACAGAAATAGGCGATAATGTCTATTATGTCCTTGAAGAAGATCTAGATGGAAAAGACTATTATATAATCGATTATAAAGGTTTTTTAAAGCTTGAAGAAAGTTTTCCAAATACTGATTTCGATATAGTTTATTTAACTGCTGATGAAGAAACAAGAAAAGAAAGGTTCATCAAACGTGGTGGAACAATTGAACAATTTTGTAAAAGAAACATTGCAGAAAAAGAGCAATTCAAAGACTTTATAGCAATAACCCAAAGTACAGATTTGGAAAATCATAATATAAGATTTCTCACATTTTTGGATAATAATTTCGAGAATAATTTCGAAAATTTTACGAAAGAGGTAGATAACACTTTGACTTGGTTTGAGAATATTGGCGTTATAATTGATTTTATGATCGAAAAAGATCATTTATCCGTAAACTCTGATCGCAAAATAAGAGTGTATTATACGGAAAACAACGAGGAAAAAGTAAGATATGTTTCTAAAGGCAATTTCGCAAGAATTTTGCAACATGATAACGAAGGTTTTCGCTATGTATTAGACGACATTTTGGGGAATAGAAATATTTTCGAAATTTTATCTAAATCATAAGAAAGGTCAACTACCCCAGGACTTTTATCTGGGGTTTTGTTGTTATCGTGGTCTTTTATGTTTATCTCTTGTATAATATTTATATAATATTTAGTTGAGGTGTTTTATGAGATGTAGAAGATTTTTTGGATTCGTTAATTCGTTAGTGTTTAGGTTTTAATACGCGTTTGGAAAGAGGTTAGTTTATGCTAGCTTCTTTTTTGTTTGCTAATATCTTGCTTTGTCCGATAAATCTACTCTTGAATATATTTATTAAATGGTATATACTATGTATATACGTAAAAGATTAATATTTGGAGGTTATTATGCAAGTTAAGTTATCTAAGTGGGGAAATTCTCAAGGGTTGCGAATTTCAAGGTCAATTTTAGATGTTTTAAATTGGAAAGATGATGATTCTTTAAATTTAAGAATTGAGGATAACAAGTTAATAATTGAAAATTCATATTGTGATGAAATTAGTATAGAAGATCTATTTAAAGATTTTAAAGGAGAATATGTAAAAGAAGACATTGATTGGGGAGAAAGTGTAGGAAAAGAAGTATGGTAAGTCAAGGTGATATAATAAAAGTAAACTTAAATCCAACTAAAGGACACGAACAAGCAGGATATAGACCAGCATTAGTAATAAGCAATGACTTTTTTAACGTGAAAACAAATCTTGTAATTGCTTGTCCTATAACAAATACAAACAATAGATTTCCTTTGCATATAGAGTTAGATAAGAGAACTCAAACAACGGGTGTAATATTGTGCGAACATATTAAATCTTTAGATCTAGCAAGCAGAGGTTATAAGCTAGTTGAAAAAGTTCCACAAGATATTCTAGAAAATGTGTTAAACATTGTTAAGTCAGAATTATAATATACTATGGGTTTTGTAAGGTGTCGTGAACTACCCCCACTTAAAGCTTAACGCTTTTGAAGTAGGGGCTTCTTGCTTCATTCTCTACTGCGATGAATCTGATTAAAAGAAGTTAGAAAAAACTAACTTCTTTTTTTCTTTTTTCATAGATTTTTAGCTCTCTATTCTAGGTACATCTTGTAGTGTAACTAATAATTGGTACCCCTCTTATTCTCGCTATATTACATACATAACAAAGATAAAGGAGAGTATATTATGGGTCAATATTATAAGATTATTAATTTAGACAAAAAAGAGTATTTGGGTTCTTGGAGTTACAATTGTGGTGCAAAATTAATGGAATTTTCATATATTGGAAATGATTTAACACGCATTGAGAAAGAAATCCCCCATCCTCTATAGGTGGGGGATGAATTTCGGTATACAATGCGTAACCATTGATTTTATGCCATATTTATAGTATAATATAGTCAGTATTAATGAATATATAACGGAGATATACAATGGTATTAGACACAAATAACCATTCGGTCTTTTTACTGCATTATCATTTGATAATGTGTGTTAAGTATCGAAATAATGTCATAGATGATGAAATAAACGAATTTCTTAAGAATGTATTTGTTAAAATTCAAGACAGATACAGTATTAAATTAGAAGAGTTCAACCACGACAAAGATCATGTTCATATTCTTTTCAAGGCTGAACCTAAAAGTGAGCTATCTAAGTTTATCAACGCATATAAATCAGCAAGTAGTAGACTTGTTAAGAAACAATATCCTAGGATAAGAAAAAGTCTTTATGACGAAATGTTTTGGTCTCAAAGCTTTTGTCTATTGTCAACTGGTGGGGTAACGGTTGATATAATAAAAAGATACATTCAAGAGCAAGGAGAAAAAGATGAGAAAGAAAAAAGGAGTAAAAAACAAAGCTATAAAATACAGATTATATCCAACGACTGAACAGAAAATATACTTTTCTAAGTGCTTTGGATGTTGTAGAAAAATCTGGAACTTGATGCTTTGTGACAGAGAACAATCATATAAAGAAACGGGTAAATCTGTTAAAAATACCCCTGCTTCATATAAATCTGAATATCCTTATCTTAAAGAGGTTGATTCATTAGCTCTTGCCAATGTATATCTTGATTTAGAACTTGCATATAAAAGCTTTTTCAATAAAAAGAGTGGTTATCCTAAGTATAAGTCATTAAAGAAATCAAGGAAATCATATACTACTAACAATCAAAATGGAACTATAGCTATTACGGATAATGCAATAAAATTACCAAAAGCAGGATTCATTAAAGCTAAAATTCATAGACAACCAAAACATGATTGGAAACTAAAGTCAGCAACAATTTTTCAAACTACAGATGGTCTTTATTTTGTATCGGTTATATTCGAGTATGAAGAAAATATAGATAAGACTACTAATTTTGGTAATTGTATAGGACTAGATTATAAGTCAGATGGTTTGTATATGGATAGCTTTGGTAATGTAGGAACTAATCATAAGTTCTATCGTGAAAGCCACAAGAAACTTGCGAAAGAACAAAGACGTTTGTCTCGTAAAATAGGCTCTAAAAAGAACGAAAAGAAATCAAATAACTACTTAAAACAACTTAAAAAGGTCAATAAAATTCATAGACATATCGCAAACCAAAGACTAGATAATTTACACAAAAAGTCAAATGAGATAGCCAATCGTTATGATGTTGTGTGTGTAGAAAATCTTAACATGAGAAATATGTCTAATAAAGGATTTAGAAACGGAAAAGCCACTATGGATAACGGATATGGTATGTTCTTAAATTTCTTAGCATACAAGCTAAATGATAGAGGTAAATACTTTATCAAAGTCGATAAGTGGTATCCATCAAGTCAGATATGTAGTGTTTGTGGTTCTAAAAAGAAACTAGCATTAAACGAAAGAACTTATATTTGTGAGTGTGGAAATACTATTGATAGAGATTTGAACGCCGCAATAAACATAAAAAGAGAAGGTCTAAGACTACTAAAAGAAATGGTAGCCTAAAATAATATATCGTAGGCTAGGAACTAGCCGAAGTTACGCTTGCGGACTTTGTGTAAGACGATTTGTCTGTTTTGTTTTATCAATCAGATTCATCGCAGTAGAGGATGAAGCAAGAAGCCCCCACTTCAAAAGCTGTTAAGCTTTAAGTGGTGGGTAGTTCACTCGATGCTTTGCCAGACGAAGTGTTAAAAAAGATTAACAACGGAGCAAATCAACAAAAATTGAGAAATCTTGTGATTGACAAATTAAAAGAAAAAGAAATATTTGTCGAAAATTATGAGATTGATAATATTGTTGATAAGGTTGAAAAGAATCTCCCGGATTTGATTGACCTCTTTGTGAAGATAAACTACCCAGCCTACAGTTAATGTGTAGGCTTTTGGGTACATACGGTAGCGTGATTAATAATCTGTGGTGGTGTTATTTGTCGCTATATTACATACATAACAAAAATAAAGGAGAGAAAAACAATGAAAGAAAAATTAGATTTATATGGCTTCACAATAGAACAATTAAGAGAAATTAAGTTAGGTCTTGAAAATGACGTTGATGTTAGTGCATACGCTAAGCCAGAATTTGATTATTATCAAATGCAAGAGATTAGGCTAGGGCTTGAAGAAAGACTTGATGTAAGTGTATATGCTAAATCGATGTTTAATGATCAACAAATGAAACAAATCAGATGTGGACTTGAAAATGGCGTTAATATTAGCGTATTTGCTAAACCTAAGTTTGATAATTGGCAAATGGAAGAAATTAGACTAGGTCTTGAAAATGGTATTGATGTTGGTTTATATGCAAAACTAGATTTTGGTTCAGCACAAATGGAAGAAATTAGAACGGGTTTGGAACAAGGACTTGATGTTAGTGTATATGCTAAACCAAAGTTTAATTGGTGGCAAATGATAGAAATTAGGCGAGGATTAGAAAAAAGACTTGATGTTAGTGTTTATGCTAATCCAGAGTTTAATACAAAACAAATGGAACAGATTAGAATAGGACTTGAAAAAGGACTTGATGTTAGTGCTTATACAAATCCCGAATTTGATATGGGTAAAATGGAACAAATTAGGTTAGGTTTGGAGCAAAAACTTCCTGCTTCCAGCGTTTATGTTTCTGATACAGAATCTGAAAAAATAAAATTGCTTGATGAAATAGATAGTTTATTAAAAGCTAAAAAAGGGGAGGTATAATTCATCCCTTCTTTTTTTGTTTTTAGGTACATACGATAGCGTGGTTAATAATTTGTGGTGGTGTTATTTGTCGCTATATTACATACATAACAAAAATAAAGGAGAGTAAATTATGAATAATGTAACTTTAATGGGAAGATTAACAAGGGATGTAGAATTGAGATACACTCAATCACAAGTAGCAATTGGTAGATTTACCGTTGCCGTTAACAGAAGATTAACTAAGGATAAAAGACAACAAGCTGAGGCTAATAACCAACCAACAGCTGATTTCATTAGCTGTATTGCTTTTGGCAAACAAGCTGAAACTATCGCCCAATATGTATCAAAGGGTATGAGGGTATCATTATCTGGAAGATTTCAAACAGGTTCTTATCAAAACAAAGAAGGACATACGGTTTATACAACTGATGTTGTTGTTGAACAATTTGATTTTATTGATAGCAATAACCAACACAACAATAATCAAGGTTATCAACCAGCTAATCAACAATCAGCAAACAATCAACAAAACAATCAACCGTTTGATGATGATTTAGGTATGGATGATATGGCATTTGGTGAAGAATTGCCATTCTAACAAGTTTATAACGAGAGGGGGATTTTCCCCTCTCTTCTTTATTTTGGTACAAGGATCAGAAAAATTAACATGTCTTAAATATCCTTTACGCCGATATATTATATACATAGCAAAACAACAAATAAAGGAGAGTATATTATGACAGAATTAGATTTATCAGTATTTGATGGGTATCAATTGATAGAAATCAAAAATGGATTAGAAAAAGGAATTGATGTGAGCTGGTATGCTAAGCCAGATTTTGACGATTGGCAAATGGATGAAATTAGGTTAGGACTAGAAGAAGGTCTTGATGTTAGTTGGTATGCTAAGCATGGGTTTGATGGTTTCCAAATGGAACAAATAAGGTTAGGGCTAGAGAAAGGTCTTGATGTTAGTGTGTATGCTAAGCCTGATTTTGACAAATCCCAAATGGAACAGATTAGACTAGGTCTTGAAAGTGGTGTTGATGTGAGCGTATATGCTGAATCAGTGTTTGATGTTAGACAATCGGAACAGATTAGGTTGGGATTAGAACAAGGGCTTGATGTTAGTATATATGCTAAATCTGAATTTGATGGCTGGCAAATGGAACAAATCAGATTTGGTTTAGAAGAAAGTATTGATGTTAATATGTATGCAAAGCCAGAGTTTGATTGGATACAAATGCACCAAATTAGAAAAGGGTTAGAAGATGGTCTTGATGTTGGTGTGTATGCAAAACCAGAGTTTGATGAAGATCAAATGGAACAAATTAGAATGAAATTAATACCAATCAGAAAAACACTAAAAAATAAATTGTGTGATGAGATACAAGCATTACTCAAATAGGTTTATAACGAGAGGGGGATTTTCCCCTCTCTTCTTTATTTAGGTACAGGGTTCAGAAAAATTAACATGTTTTGATTATCCTTTATACCGATATATTACATACATAACAAACAAAGGAGAGAAAATTATGACGGAATTAGATTTATCAGTATTTGATGAGTATCAATTGATAGAAATCGAAAATGGATTAGAAGAAGGGCTTGATGTTAGCGTGTATGCAAAACCTGAATTTAATGAAAGGCAAATGTGGCAAATCAGATTAGGGATTGAAAATGGTGTCGATGTTAGTGTGTACGCAAAGTCAGAATTTGATTGGAAGCAAATGGCACAAATAAGGTTAGGATTAGAAAAAGGGTTTGATGTTAGTATATATGCAAAGTCAAAATTCAGCGACTGGCAAATGCAACAAATCAGATTTGGGCTAGAAGAAGGGCTTGATGTTAGCGTGTATGCTAAGCCTGAGTTTGATAGTTTCCAAATGTGGCAAATTAGATTTGGGCTAGAAGAGGGACTTGATGTTAGCGTGTATGCTAAGCCTGAGTTTGATTGGAAGCAAATGCAAGAAATTAGATATGGTTTAGAAAAAGGACTTGATGTCAGTGTTTATGCTAAACCAGAGTTTGATGATGACAGATGGAACAAATTAGAATGAAATTAATACCAATCAAAAATCCACTAAAAGATAAATTGTGTGACGAAATACAAGCGTTACTCAAACAAGTTTATAACGAGAGGGGGATTTCCCCTCTCTTCTTTATTTTGGTACAGGGATCAGAAAAATTAACTTTCTATGATTACCTGCTATGCCGATATATTACATACACAAGAAAGCAACAAACAAAGGAGAAAAAACAATGGAAAACTATTTGAATTATCAACAACGATGTATAAAAAGAGCAAAGAGAGAGAAAGAAGAGGTTGAAAATGCTAAACTGTTAGTAGATGGTATTTTAATATCTTTATCTTTTTTTGGTATGATTGCAACGATGGTTATTTTAAACTTGATGTTCACTGAGATATTATATTAACAATAGGGAAGGTCTTTTCTTCCCTGTGTTAATATATACATAAGTAAAAATATATTAAAAATTTAGGAGATAAAAAATGAGATTAAAAGAAGCGATAGAAATTGTTTTAGAAAAAAACAAATTCAATAGCGGTGACGAAGGTGCTGACTGCACTTTTAATTATGATGAAAAACTTCATAAAGATTTGATGGACTGTGAAAACGACAATATCTGGTTTGATATCGATCAAGATATGGAAATCCATATTAAGATAAAAGATTTGGATAAGTCTTTAGAGGTGTAAAAGTGATTAAAGATTATAATAGATATACGTTTGAAGGAAAAGAGCTTAAAGAAGGTCTTTTGGAATTTTTGAAGAACGATATTTTTGATGACAGGGGCTGGAATATGGTTGCAGATACTGAGTTTATGAACATAATCATATATCCAAGCTGTGTTAATACATTTGCTGAAAATGAAGTATGCTTTTGGAAAAATCCAAGAGTAGAAGCTGTTTCGCAATTTGACGATTACTGGAGTGTAGGTGAGTTAGAAGAATATGCGACAGAAGAAGAAATAGAAAAAGCTAAGTCGAAGTCAATAGATAATTATGAAGAGCTTGATTTAGAAATATACAAAGATAACTTATTCGATATTATAAAAGATAAAGAAAGCTTTCTAGAAGATTTAGACACTTGGCTTTCGTTTGATAGATTTTTCGAAATATTTGTTGATAATTTCAATAATGCTTTCGAAAACTTATAAAATGCTTTCATTGTTGGGATATGGCTTTATAGCTATATCCCTTTTTCTCTTATATGGGTACAGAAAAGAGCTTGTTTGTTCATTACTGCTGCTGATAATATCGATATATTACATACATAACAAGGATAAAGGGGAGTGGATTATGAAATTAAAAGAGATTGAGTTAGTTGTGAAAGAAACGCCAGTGAAATATGACGGGAGAGAGATTTTAATCAAGGATGATATTATTAAGTCTACACAGACAGAAAACAATTCTTCATCAAAATTAACAGAATTATTAATTAATTATTTTTCGTTATATAATGACGAGAAGGAAAGATTTATTTCTTTATTGTTTGATTCAAAGTTGAAACTTATAGGTATTGATCTGATTTCTATAGGTACTATTAATCAGTCTCTAGCTCATCCTAGGGAGGTTTTCAGAAAAGCTGTTATATCAGGTGCTGCCTTCGTTATGATTGCTCATAATCACCCGTCAGGAGATACTACACCATCCGCTGAAGATATAAAGGTTTATAGAAATTTATCAGAATGTTCTGAAATCCTTAATATAAAATTATTGGATAGTTTTATTGTTTCGCTAAAGCCAGAACAGGAAAGTGTCTTAAGTATGAGAAAGTTTTTGTCTTATGATAACTAGGGGGATGTTATGAAGTCAATAGATATGTCGCAATTTGACAGTCGCCAACAAGAACAAGTGAAAATAGGGCTTGAACAAGGGCTTGATGTAAGCTGGTATGCTAAGCCTGAGTTTGAGTGGAGACAAATGAAAGAAATTAGACTAGGGCTTGAACAAGGACTTGATATTAGTGTATATGCTAAGCCTGAATTTGATGATGACCAAATGTGTCAGATAAGGTTGGGATTAGAACAAGGTCTTGATGTTGGTGTATATGCTAAGCCCGAATTTGATTCACATAAGATGTTTGTATTGCGTAATGGTATTTCGAAAGGCCTTGATGTTAGTATATGTGCAAATTCTCGTTTCAATGCTTGGCAAACATCAACAATTATTTTTAAAGGTTTAGAAAAAGGAATAGATATAGGCGAGTATGCTGATCCAAAGTTTGACGAATTTCAGTTAAAACAAATAATTCTCGGTTTTAGAAAAAGAGCAAGGGTAGATGTCAGTGTTTATGCAAAGCCTGAATTTAATGCAAGGCAGATGGAACAAATTAGGCTAGGACTAAGAAAGAAAATAGATATAACTCCATATTATAGCACTAAATACGATGGTTTTCAGATGAAACAACTTAGAAAAGGGATTGAACAAGGGCTAGATATTAGTAAATATGCGAATCCAAAGTTTAATGGTTGGCAAATGAAACAGATTAAGTTAGGATTAGAAGAAGGACTTGATGTGGGTGTTTATGCAAAGCCTGAATTTAATGATGGGGAAATGGAACAAATTAGAATTGGGCTTGAAAAAGGTGTTGATGTGAGTTCGTATGCAAATAAAGACTTCAATCAAAGACAATTATATGAAATTAAAGAAGGTCTTGTTTCTAATGTAGATGTTAATGTGTATGCCAATACAAAATACGACAACAATCAGATGTTTTGGATTAGATCAGGTCTTGAAGATGGTCTTGATGTTAGTGTATATGCAGATACGAAGTTTTCTTCAGGACAGATGTGTCAAATCAAAAAGGGGCTTGAAAAAGGTGTTGATGTGAGCGTTTATGCGAAACCAGAGTTTGATTTTGAGCAAATGGATGCTATTAGATTAGGTCTTGAAGAAGGGCTTGATGTTAGTGTGTATGCAAAGCCAGAATTAACGTTCAGCCAAATGTATTATAAAAAAAGAGAATTAACTAAAGATTTATACAAGGAGAGGGGATAATTTATCCCTTCTCCTTTATTTTTTTGTTTGTCGGTACATTAGGGAGGTAAAGTATTTACCTGCTGCTGCTTACAATACCGATATATTACATACATACCAAAGAGATAAAGGAGAGAAAAACAATGACAGAAACGTTAGAATTAAAAGATATTGCAAAACTTATGAAAAAGGAAATGAAGGTTAAATATCCAGATATAAAAATATCAGCTAAAACAAAGAATGGTTTTATTTGGGTAACTCTTTTTTTAAAAGAAGAAGATTATCGTGCTTTTGATTATTATGAATTAACTAGAAGAAAAAAATTATTCGTGATAGACAAATTAGATGTTGGTTGCATTGACCATAATCTTGACAGAATAAGACAATTTTTATTGAAGTTGAACCTATTAAATCAAAAGGGTCAAGATATTGTTGATAGTATCAATGTGTTTCTTGAAAAATTCAATTATGATAGAAGCGATGTGATGAGAGACTACTTCGATTTTGGCTTTGCATCAAATGTTAGCTATGAGTTTGTTTAAAGTCTGGGTATTGGTCACATAAGGAATCACAAAGAGGTAGGCAAGGAGAGGGGATAATTCATCCCTTCTCTTTTGCTTGCGTATTTATAGGTACATTTATTAGGGCGAATAACAACTTACTGCTGCCTATAATCACGCTATATTACATATATAACAAAGAGATAAAGGAGAGTAAAATAATGAATGTAAAAAAGCAATTCTTATTGTTCAATATGTTCTATAATCGTTGGAAATATTTTTTCAACGTTTATACAGATGTTTATTATTGGAGCGATGATTTGTTATCAGATTATTGTGACAATCTTTTAGAGAAGTGCTATAAGCTTATGACGGATGAAATAATAGATAATGGCTTTTTTATGACAGATAAAGGTGAAGCTGTGCTAAGCTAAAGACGTAGCACCTTCTGGTGCGGTTTTTAACTTTTGTTTCACTAGCCTAAGTTTGTAGAAATACAGACTACGTTAATTAAGTCACGACACCTTTGGTTGTCGCCTTAGACCATCGCTCTGTCGGTTAACTTTAAGTTGGAAGTAAGGCACTAATGTCCTGTGAGTTAACCTTAAAAAGCTTTTTTAACATTGGCGAAAGGAAGACCGATTTCTAGTTTGATAACAGAACTAGAATAGGCATTACAGTATCTGGTACTGATTTATAGTATTAAAACCAGAAATAATTATGAAAGAGGTCAAACACTTTATGGTATATGTGATTTCAAACAACGGACAAGCCTTAATGCCTACAAAGCGTTTTGGCAAGGTTCGTAGGTTATTAAAAGAAAAGAAAGCAAAAGTAATAAGGCGATGTCCGTTTACGATTAAATTATTATATGAAACAGAAACATGCATTGTACAAGATGTTGTTCTTGGTATGGATACGGGAAGTAAAAATATAGGCGTATCGTGTGTTGCGAATAACGAAGTTCTTTATCAGTCTCAAACAACTATTAGAACTGATATCAAAGATAATATGGATATCAGAAGAAAATACAGAAGAAATAGACGTAATAGAAAGACTAGATATAGAAAGCCTAGATTTTTAAATAGAAAGAACTCTACTAAGCTAGATAGACTACCACCTTCTGTAAGACACAAGGTAAAAGCTCATGTTGATGAAATTGAGTTTTGCAAAAAGATACTACCTATATCTCAAATAGTCTTAGAGATAAGTCAGTTTGATCCACATTTAATGAAAAATCCAAAATTAAAATTTAAAAAGATTAAAAGCTGGGGCTACCAACGAGGTTTTAATTACGGGTTCTCATCAAGAAAAGAAGCCGTATTGAACAGAGATTCTTATACTTGTCAAATATGTGGGGCTAAACACACAAGATTAGAGGTTCATCATATAGTGTATCGCTCTAAAGGTGGAACTGATGATGAAGATAACCTAATAACATTATGTGAATCCTGCCATAAAAAGATCCATACAGGAGAAATTAATGTAGGGTTAAAAGCAAAGAAATTAAGACTAAAAGAGGCAACCCACATGAACATTATTAGAAATCAACTATTAAAAACATATCCAGGAGCGATAGAAACTTTTGGTTTTGTAACTAAGGAAAATAGAAACAATTTAAACCTTCCTAAAGACCATTATATTGATGCTTGTGTAGTTGCAGCAGCTGGTAAAAGTTTTATTCTAAATGATGAAATATTTTACAAGAGAAGAGTATCAAAGGGTGACTATCAATTATATAAAGGTTCTTGCAGTGAAATAAGACTACCTATTGGTAAGATACAAGGCTTTAAAAAGTTTGATAAGGTTGATTATCTTGGCAAAACATATTTCATTAAAGGAAGAATGTCATCTGGATATGCTGTTTTAATGGATATATTTAATAAGACTATAGATTTTTCTGATATGCCAAGAGGTTTTAAGACACCTAAGTTAAAAAACTTAAAGAGAGTATCTGCAAGAGGTAGTGTCCTATGTATAAGAGAGAAAATAGGATAGGTGCAAATTATGAAACAATGCAAGAATATATCAAACACCAAGGTTAAGTGCCATTCATGAGCTAAGCTAAAGACTTAGTCCTTTTCTGGCACATTATTATATAAATAGAGAGTTAACAAAGGATTTAGACAAGGAGAGGGGATAATTTATCCCTTCTCCTTTGTTTTTGTATTTATAGGTACAAGGATCAGAACAAATAACAAACTTACTGCTGCCTATGATTACGCTATATTACATACATACCAAAGATAAAGGAGAGAGAAACAATGACTGAAAGATTTGATAATAAAAAGGAATACAAAAATATAGCAGAAAAGTTAATTAAGGTTTTAGAAAATGATGATATCGATGTTAATAACTGGAATAAAGGTTTTATTGGTTTTCATAATCCAACTACTAATAAAGAATATACTGGTAAAAATATTATTATATTAATGCTTTCACAAATGTTATCTAATTATTCAGATAATAGATACTTAACATTTAATCAAATTAAAAAACTAGGGTTAAAACTTAAAAAAGGCTCAAAAGGTACTTGCTTAAATTATGTAAACACTTATAGAAAAGATTTGAAGAGAAATTTGACGAGGGAAGAATTGAATGATGTTGAATTGCTTAGAGAATTAGACCGCAAGGGCTTATTGCAAAGTTATAAAAAATATTTTACAGTTTTTAACGGTGACGATATAGAAGGCTTAGAAGAAATTAAAGACATAAAGGTTGAAATAACTAACGACATAGATATTAATGCAATAGCAAGTAACATTGGTGTTCTGGTTAAAAATCAAGCTATAAACACCGCACACTATAATCTAGATGATGATTGCATTTATATGCCTAGATTATCTCAACTAACTTCTAGTTATGAACATTATCTAAAGACATTTTTCCACGAATTGACACACGCAACAGGTCACAAGAGCAGACTAAACAGGAATTTAGAAAACTATGGTTTAGATTATGACCTTCATTCAACGGAAGAATTAATTGCTGAATTAGGTTCTATAATTCTTGCGAAATATTTTAATGTAAATGTTGATGAAAAATTATATAACAATTCATTGATTTATATAAAAGGTTGGTTGAGCTTTATAGAAGATGATAAAAAGGTCGAAATGATGGCAGCAGCAATAGAACAAGCTATCAAAGCTGCTACATTGATAATATCAAAATCCAAGATTAAAAAGGCTGCGTAATTGTAGCCTTTTCTTGTTGGTACATTAGGTAGAGAGGATAACAAACTTACTGCTGCCTTTATTCTCGCTATATTACATACATAACAAAGATAAAGGAGAGAAACAATGGAAAGATTTTTTGAATGTGATGTAAACACAAACAGCAGAGAGAATATGATAGAATTTTTAACTAATCATTATCGTTATTATACTTTAAACTCATGGAATCGCAGCAGTTCATACGCAAACAATGTTAAGTTATATAATCTAGGTCTTGATTCAAACGATTTAGATTTTGCTTATAAAATTATTTGTGGTGATGAAATTCTTTGTTATGAACTGTATGATGATTTCAATTTTATTATATCTCAGTTTAAAGAAACCTACGGATATGATATAGGCTTCAACGGTCGTTCTGGTGGATATCTGGTACTATATTATGGAGAAAAAGTCGATGGTGATGTTGTAGTTTATCCAGGGCGTTCGATCGACAGTTCAGATAAAGATTACTTCGAGGATTGGTCTGATGATGAAATAAAAGATAGAGTAGAGCTTGTAAAAGCATTTGATAATATTTGTGACATGATTCGTGATGTTTTTATAGGTTATTTAAAGAACGGTGAGGTTATAGAACAAGAAGAAGTGGTTAAATCATATATGTTAACATTGAATTAATTTTGTAGGGCAGGCAAATAATATTGTCTGTCCTTTTTGGTACAAGGATCAGAAAAATTAACTTGTCTTGATTACTCGTTATACCGATATATTACATACATAACAAAGAGATAAAGGAGAGAAAACAATGGAAGATTTAAAACAATTGCAAATAAATGAGGCTATAAAAAGAATGAGCCTTATAAAGATTTATACCGAAACTATAAGAGAATTTAAAGAAGAGGGTACGATTTCAAAGTCAATAAGAGGTGGTTTATATTGGATTGACAATGACGATGAAAAAAGAGTTCAAGAGTTCGAAGAAAAATATAACGCTGTTGTTTATAGCATTATAGAAAACAATACAGAATTTGGCAAAGTACAAGCTTTGTTTTATGTATCAAAAAATGTTGACGAATGGAATTTGGATGTTGAAGATTTAGAAAACGGGATTTCTAATTGTTATGTATATAACCTCGATTGTCCTGAGTTTTCAGAATTTGGTGCAATTGGTTTTAGGAATGTTTTTGGCGGTCTTATTAGAGAATATTAAAAAATAGTTATATAAATTTTGGAGCAAGTTATAAAAATTTGCTCCATTTTTTATAATGTTAGGTACAAGGATCAGAATGATTAACTTGTCTTGATTGCTCATTACACCGATATATTACATACATAAGAAAAATAAAAAAATAAAGGAGAGTAGATTATGAATAATGTAACTTTAATGGGAAGATTAACAAGGGATGTAGAATTGAGATACACTCAATCACAAGTAGCGATTGGTAGATTTACGGTTGCTATTAACAGAAGATTAACTAAGGAAAAGAGACAACAAGCTGAGGCTAATAACCAACCTACAGCTGATTTTATCAGTTGTGTTGCATTTGGAAAACAAGCTGAAACTATAGCCCAATATGTGTCTAAAGGTATGAGGGTATCATTATCTGGAAGATTGCAAACAGGTTCTTATCAAAACAAACAAGGTCAAACAGTATACACTACTGATGTTGTTGTTGAACAATTTGATTTCATTGATAGCAATAACCAACAAAACAATAATCAAGGTTATCAACCAGCTAATCAACAAGCAACAAACAATCAACAAAACAATCAACCGTTTGATGATTTAGGTATGGATGCTATGGATTTCGATGATGAGTTGCCATTCTAGTAAGCTTATAACGAGAGGGGATTTTCCCCTCTCTTCTTTATTTAGGTACAGGGTTCAGAAAAATTAACATGTTTTGATTACTCGTTATGCCGATATATTACATACATAACAAAGATAAAGGAGAGAAAACAATGACAATTTTATACAAAACTAATGCAAACAAAAACGGAAATTCATATCATGTAGCTATCAATCATGATAACAAAACTTATAACGAAAATACTTTTACTTCTGACTTAACAATTTTTGTTAAGTTAAAAGAATTAAAACAACTTAAAGCACTAGCAGTAGATAATGGTTACAAAAACATTGGATAATATTTTAAAAAAATAAAGGTAGGGTGAGGCTGCTTTTTACGCCCTTGCTCTACTTTACCTCCTATATGATGGTACAAGAATCAGAATAATTAACTTGTTTTGATTACTCGTTACGCCGATATATTACATACATAACAAAGATAAAGGAGAGAAAACAATGAAATTAAAAGAATTAGAACTTGTGGTTAGAGATACTGTTATAAAATACGATGGAAGAGAAAAAGTTATAGATAATTTTTTAATTGAATCAACAAAAAAACAACATAACAAGCCAGAAGCATTTGAGGAATTATTGTTCAATTATTTTTCATTATTTAAAGATGAAAAAGAAAGGTTAATATCTATTTTATTAGATTCAAAGAATAAGATTATAGGTATCGACTTGGTATCTGTTGGTACGTTGAATTCTTCTCTAGTACACCCTCGAGAGGTTTTTAGAAAAGCTATCGCAGCAGGTTCTAACGCTATAATTATAGCTCATAATCATCCATCTAATAGTACAGACCCGTCACATGCCGATATTACAATTGCTAAAAGATTAGAAAAATGTGGCGATATTTTAGACATTAAATTATTGGATAGTTTGATTATAGCTTTTGATAGTACTCCAGAAAAGAAAGGTCGTTTATTAAGCATGAGACAAAACCAGGATTTTTAAAAAGTTTTTATAAAAATTTGGGTAGGGTTAGATTATTATTTTATAATCTTGCTCTATCCATTGCCTCTTATATATGGTACATGGTGAAGATAGAATAAATTGTCAAAGTTTATGATATTACCGATATATTACATACATAACAAAGATAAAGGAGAGAAACAATGGAAGATTTAAAAACTAGAGATGAACAATTATTAGAAAAAGCTTTGAAAAATAATGTTGAAGGATTTTTTCAAGATTTACAAAAGGCTTTTGATTATGACAGCGAAGATTACGATGAGGATTATTTTATAACTGATGATATATACGACATAAAAGTTTTATCAAATTTAGACAAAACTTTTGTTGGTGCGTGTTATGCGATAGCTATTGGCGGCCCTAATATTTATATTAACACTTATGACAATGTTGTTGAGGGGTATTGGGGAGGAACAAAAATTATAGAAAATTTAGAATACTATTTATATTCTTTAGGCTTAGATGATAAGTTTGAATTGTTACAAACTTTAGATGACTATATAGAAGAATTGTTCGAATGTAGGTAGAAATAAATCTACCTACATTGGTACATCTGACTAGATAAAATAATTAGCAAGGGCTTTCGTTGTTTTAGATATATTACATACATAACAAAGAGATAAAGGAGAAAAGAATAATGACAACTAGAATAGAAAAATCGATAATGAATAGCATAATAAAACAAGATATATTAAATCTTCAAGAAGAGGTTGTGAGATTAATTCATAAAACTTTAAACAATGATTATAGTAAAATTAAAAAAACTTTAATAGATAGGCTTTTGTTTAATGGAGAATATTATGAAATCTATTTAGAATATGATTTCGGTGAATATTATGATGAAGAAAAACATGATAATCATTTAAAACCACTTACACGAATATATATCGAAGAAGATAATCACAATGATATTGAAATACAAGATAATGTTCGAATTTTTGTTTCTAATTTCATGGGTGAATGTCTTTATTCTTATAGTGAATTAGACGAATATAATATAGAGATTGTATCATTTATTTTAAATGAATTGGTAAAAGATATATAAAAATTTTAGTTAAGATAGGGCTGGGATTATTATATCCTAGCTTTATCTTCCCTCCTATATGATGGTACAAGGATCAGAAAAATTAATATGTCTTGGTTACCCGTCATACCGATATATTACATACATAACAAAGATAAAGGAGAGAAAACAATGATAGACAACTTAACAAAACCTGTAAAGGAATTAGAAATAGTAGTAGATAATACACTAAGAAAAATCAAAGAATTAAAGAACGAAATAAAAGAAAAAGAACTTGATAGATACTATTCGGATTCATTTGGAGAAGCAATTGAATTAAGCGAAGAAATAGATGAGTTAAAAGCGAAATTAGAAAAAGCAGAAAAAGACCTTATTAATATTACTGATATTTAAATTTAAAAATGTTAATTAAGATAGGACAAGGATTTATATAAACCTTGTTCTATCTCCCCTCCTAAAATAGGGTACAGCAGCGGAAACAATATCTAGTTACTGCTGCTTGATTTGTCGCTATACTACATACATAACAAAGAAATAAAGGAGAGATAAACGATGAAGGATTTTACGGCAAAGGTTAGTTCAGAAGAAGTTGACAGACTATTAGATTACGTTTATAAAAACGAGTTTGAGGTTTATCGTGCAAATGGTTGTATGAGTGATTTCTATATTATAAAGACAGAAAACATTCGTATATGTAAAAGACGTAAACCTAGAAAATATACAGTCTTATATTATGTTCATATAAACTGTTGGCAAGATGAATTATACATTCTGCAAACTGATAACCTCGATACAGCTATCGATTATGCCGAGCGTTATGGCTTAGAAGAAGATGATATAAATTTTCTAAAATGTTAATACAACTTTTGAGCAAGTATTTATATAATGCTTGCTCTTTTCATTGGTTATTCTATTTGGTACAGTAAGAAGGTGTTATATAAATTTTATATAATCTCTTTTGCGATATTTCTAAGTTATAAGAAAACACTTAGTTAATGTTTATATAACTATTGTGCTATTCTTATTTCATTGGTTGGGAGATATGGTTAATACTTTATCTCCCGTTTTTTCCTATAATTTTAGACTTTTTTTACACTATTTTTACGGCAATTATTGTTTAAGCCATAATGTAAGGTGTAAATGATGTTTTTGTTGGTTTTTTTAATTTGTTTTTCAGGCATATTTTTTATTAATAAATCATAGTGCGACATTTTGGAAAATGTAATTTTTGTCTTTGCTTTTTGTTTATACTTTGATTTATTTCATACTGTATAAACGAC
>NZ_JBKWZF010000005.1:31537-32184 GCF_046991905.1 Finegoldia sp.
CATATAATTTCAACAGACGACATTTTGGGAAATGTGTTTTTTGTCTTTGCTTTTTGTTTATACTTTGATTTATTTCATACTGTATAAACGACATTTTGGAACATATAATTTCAACAGACGACATTTTGGGAAATGTGTTTTTTGTCTTTGCTTTTTATTCACAATTTAATTTATTTCATACCGTAAAAACGACATTTTGGAACTCGATTTTTAACAGACGACATTCTGGGGAATGTGTTTTTTTGTCCTTGTTCATTATTCATTATTTGATTTATTTCGATCCGTATGAACGACATTTTGGAGCTTGTTTTTTAGATAGACGACATTTTGGGGAACCTGATTTTATATCTGTGTTACTATTTGTAATTTGATTTATTCCGCACTGTATAAACGACATTCTGGAACTCGATTTTTAACAGACGACATTCTGGGGAGTGTTGTTTTTGTCTTTGCTCTTTATAGATAATTTGTTTTATTTCATACCGTAAAAACGACATTCTGGAACTCGATTTTTAATAGACGACGTTTTGGGGAATGTGTTTTATATCTGTATTTCTGTTCAACTTTTGGTTTATTCTACGCCTTATTAACGACATTTTGGAACTCGTGTTTTTATAGACGACATTCTGGGGAATGTGTTTTATATC
>NZ_JBKWZF010000005.1:32284-78691 GCF_046991905.1 Finegoldia sp.
TGTATTTCTGTTCTACTTTTGGTTTATTCTACACCTTATTAACGACATTTTGGAACTCGTGTTTTTATGGATGACATTCTGGGGAATGTGTTTTATATCTGTATTTCTGTTCTACTTTTGGTTTATTCTACACCTTATTAACGACATTTTGGAATTCGTGTTTTTATGGATGACATTTCGGAACTGACTTTTCTAGAGACGACATTTTGGAAAATAAATTGAAAGAGCAAGAAAAAAGACTATCGCTAATTATAGCAATAGTCGATATTTTTAATTCATTTGTTTTTTATTTTCGGGATATTTAATGATCTCAATAATATCATCGCTATAAAAGAAATATAGCTGTTCAGGTATCAAGACTGGATACGGTTCTGTTCCATAATAATCATAAATCGTTTCATCATCACCAAATGGATTCGGTGTATTTTTTTTAGTTATTCTTACTATATCTTTGTATCCATTATCCTTTTTTATCATAATAATTGTTCCTAGTGGTAGGTCAGTAAAGTTGTCTTTATTCACTTTTGTCCTCCATAAGTTTTAAAAATTTTTTTCTATTTTCTTCAATTTCTTCTTTATGTTCCAAATAGAAATTTCCAGTAGGTTGATTCTGTAGTTCTTGTTGCATATCAAAATATGATTCTATAATTTCATCTGCATCTAGCTTATTTTTTTTCTCTCTGTTTTCTCTAGTGAAATCAAATTGAAGACCTATAACTTTGTTTCCTTTTTTCTTTTTAATAATTTTAAAATAATCAAATAGTTCAGATAATTCTTCGTTAATTGGCTTTAGAACACGTCTATCAATATCATACATTCTATATGAATCTGGTATATCTAATTCATATCTAAATCTGTCAATGGAAACATACCAATGTCCTGTATCACTAAATTGTTTAAGTCTTCTATAGCACTCTTTTGTGTAACTGCTTTTAAGATCAACGAACTCATTGAGTTCAAATCTAGTAAACTGTTCTGTAAAATCATTTAGAAGAAATAGAAAGTCATCGTTAACTCTTACGGTTAATTTGCCTTGTGATTTACTTATTTTAAATGTAGTAAATAATACTAAGTCAATTAAATCGTCTTCTGTTTCGTACGAAAATTTACAGTCTAATAATTTTCTATTTGTTGACTGTAAATCCTCTATAAACCTTTCTTTATCCTTGCTTCCATATTTAGTTAATGTCTTAATGTCTTCGAAAGAAATATCAATAATTTTATCCCTTTGTCTTTTCAACTTAGAGCATAAATACATTAATATATTTAATTCAGTAGCATTAAAATTACGAAGTGGAACAGTATTAAATCTGTTGTTGAAATTAACGGAGCGTTTATACTCAAAATTTTCAATTAGATTTCTGTGTTCCCATATTATCGGTTCATTCGCCATAGTTTTCTCCTGTTAGTATTATTTTTTATAAATACATAATACCATAAAAGACGAAGTATGTAAACATTTGTCGTCTATACATTAGAAAACATTAAGTTATCCACAGAAAAAGTTATCCACATTTCGCTATCCCCAAGTTGTCGTCTTTGATTACCCAAAATGTCGTCTTTGCCTACCCAATTTGTCGTTTTTATGCCCCAAGTTGTCGTCTTTACCTACCCAATTTGTCGTCTTTTCTACCCAAAATGTCGTCTAAGACCCTCTTGAAACATAGTGTTTTAAACCAATACAGAAGACCTACAACTATATTACAACTATATTACAACTATAAATACAAATAAAATAACAACATTGTGTTATGAGGTTATTATTTTTTTCTTTTCAATCATATTCTATCATATAATTTCGTGGGTATAACAATAAAGAGAGGGGATAACGCATGGCATATTTAAAGGTTAGAGCTATAAAGAACATATCAAATTCTATTGATTACATTGAAAAAGATGAGCAAACATACTACGGCATGCTGGTTAGAGAAATTCATGGCGGTAAATGCGAAATTGAAAATAAAGTTAGTTCTCCAATAATAGCGTGTGATAGTTTTGTTAAGTATGGCATTGAATATGAAAATAAAATAAAGAATGAAGGACTAAGCATAATTTGTTCTTTTGATCCACAAGATAAGTTAACCGTTACAGAGGCTTTAGAAATTACAAAGGAAATTATGAAAGAAGAATTTCCTAATCAGCCAATGGTATTGGCAAGTCATGTCAATGGTAGAAATATACATACGCACTCGATTGTATCAAGTTATCGTAATGATTCGATTAATCAATACGAAAAACTTTACTCAATCCAGTCTAAACTTAGAAAAAAATTAAATGATGTATGTATTGAAAAGGGATTATCAAATATGTACGAGTTAATTTGGAATGAGATTAACAAAAGAATTTATCAGCCAGATGAAAGACTAGAGCGTAAAAACAAAGAGATAGACATTAATTTTAAGTATCGAGACAAAAAGAAGTTCAGCAAAAGAGAAATTTTAGAGTTTAAAGTTAGATCTATTGTGTACGAAAAAGCATATAGTGCTAGTAGTGCATTAGAGCTATTTAAAGAAAAAGGGTTAAAAGTTAAGGAAGAAAAAGGGATTATATATATAAAGAATCAAGAAAAAGATAGATATAGAAAGCTATCTAAAGTCATCGTAGATGTAAACACTAGAGAAGATTTAGATAAAGAAATTAAATCACTTTACGCAGATGTTAAAGAAAATAAAACAAATATTAAAGATATTTTAAGAAGTAGTAATGTTGAGGCTTTGAAAGATTTAAGAAAAGATGTTTTAGCAATCCATGAAAAATATTTTTACATGAAAAATATTTTTGCCAGTTTAAAGGTTGAAAGAAAAGAAAATGAGTTCTTTGAGAATTATAGACGAAGATACAAAGATGAAGAAAAGAGCTTTATAGCTAAGACGTCTGCGTTTGAAATGAAGATTTTAAGTGATTTAGATGATGATGATGATGAATTTTTAAAAAAATTACTTTTTTCAAATACTACAAAGGTTAAAGAATTTTTTAATCTACTTATAGAAAAAGCTAATAGCAAAGAATTCATAGAAGATAAAGAGATTAAATTGGAGAGAGAAAATAAATGCATGGAGGAAAAAGAGATTGGCAGAGAGTTATATTAATTTAGGTGAATCCGTAGAGCTTGTAACTTACATTTTAGGTTACGATTTAGCTATTGAAACAGATTCATATTTAGTTAAGGTTTTAGATAGAGTTAGGTTTTTAAATAAAGATAATTCTGATTTATTCACGAAAGACAGGATTGAAGAACTTATAAATTCTAAAGATGAAAAGTATCAGTCTAGAGATGATTTTTACTATGAGACTATTACAGATAAGATTGTCAGTTATTTGGAAGATAAGGGCTTCGATGTTATAAAGCATGATAAAGGATTTGATGTTTTGAGTAAAGTTAAAGCCAATACGATATATACGGTGTATAAGACATCACAAAGAGAGACTGTAAAAGAAATCGAGGTTGAAAGACAAATTGAACTAGGAAAGGAATTAAGATTGCAGTTGGAAAAAGAAAAAGAAATGGAAAAAAAATCGATGACATTAGAAAAAAATTTGGATTTTGGTGATGAATAATGGAAAAACTATCGCAAGTATCTCAATTTTCTATAGAAAATGAAAATGCAGTAGATTTGGATAAGGTTTATTCTAATCTTAAAGAAAAAGCTAATTTTAAGGATGAAATTGATAAAAAATATGCTGATATAATTTATTTTTTGTATAACTCATCGCTTTTTAACTCAAAGAACTTATCTTTAATAGATGTAGTTAAGTATTTGGATAAAATTATTATAAAAGATTTAAGCTTCAAATACTATATAGAAACATCAGCTGATAAATCTAAAATAAATTTTGTTACTGATTGCAAAGTGCGTGATAAAGTAGATAGGTTTGATTTTAAAAAGTTCTTTAAAGAAAATGACATTGAATACGAAAAGATTTCAAGATATGTATTAACTGACATAGAGAAAATTGATTTTGCATTTAATAGTTTTCGTGCTTTTAATGATCTTGAAAGTAGGAAAAAAACACTAGAAAGGAAACAACAAAAGAAGAAATTAACTAATTCAGAAAGTTTAGATTATAAGGTAATTAATTTAGTTTTTGAGCAGTTAGAAAAACAAAAAAATTCAATTGAAGATGATTTGAAAATCGGAAAATACATTAATCTGTGGATAAATAATACTAATATATACAAAACAAGGGGGTTGATTAGTAAACTAGAAAGCTTTTTAAATTCTTTAATAATTCAAAATCAGATTGGATATAAACAAAAAGACATAGCAGATAGGAGAATCGAATTTATTAAAGAATATAAAAAAACAAATAAAAAATTTACTAAAAGTAATATAAAAGTAGTTGAAAAAGAATTGATTGAGCTTGAAGATAAGTACAGCAAGAATGTAACCGATGGTTACTCCGAGCCTATTTTTGTATCAAATTTTTTAGATTTACTTAACGAAATAAGAGTATCTATTGAAGATATTACAGACTTTGATATAAAAAATGAACTAGAGGGTTATATATACTTTTTGAAAAATAGGTTTTCAAAATCTTCAAAAATGCTTACAAAAACTGACATGACATGCTTAAATCTAATATTTGCTTATATAGATAATGATTTTGACTTACAAGAATTAAAGGGTGGTAAAGTTAAAAATGTAAGTACTGAAAAAAGCAAAAGAAAGGCAAGGTTTATTACTACAGCTTTATTTACCTTCATTTTTTTCTATATTGTAAATCAAATTGTTGGTTTTGGATTGTCAGAAACCCCGGAAACATATTTTAGTAAGGTTGATTTTTTGCTAAATAATCCTTATCAATTCTTCGGCTTAATCGTTCTACATCCACTTATATATTTCAACTTAATAGCTATATTATCTGGTGTTCTTATAGCATCCATGTATATATATATTTGGTATTACAGAAATGCCGGAAAAAGAGATTATGTCACAAAGGGTATTGAACATGGAGCGGCAAGATGGGAAAGCGTACAAAGTTTAAATAATTCAGAAAAAGACGTGAAAAGCGAAACAAACGGCATCAAGGTTACTAATAATTTTATTCTGACAAATAATGTAAAGCCATCTGTTAGTCGTGATATTAGTGGGGCAGATAACAATAATATTTTAGTAATTGGGGGTTCTGGTTCAGGTAAGACTTGGACTTTTGTAACGCCAAATGTTCTTGAATCAAATTACAGTCAGATTGTAGTAGATCCAAAGGGTGGCGTATTAAAAGCGACAGGAAAGTTTATGGAGGAAAGAGGTTGGAAGATCAAGATACTAAACTTTGTTCAAACAGAAGCTGACAAAGAGGAAGATAGGTACAATTCAGATGGGTATAATTTCTTTGAATACATCTCATCAATTGAAGATATAACGAAAATTGTTTCAGCTTTAGCTTCATATAAAGAGGATTCATCGTCTAAAGGAACTGATGATTATTGGGAAGAAAAAGGTAAAGATATAATCAAGTGCGTTTTTGCGTACCTAAAATTTGTTAATACAGATAAATCAAAACAAAATCCAACAGAGGCTTTAAATCTAATCAGATCAATAGATCCTGCAACAAAGCAAGGGGAGTTTCCTGATAGGATGAGACAATTAGAAGAAGATATGAAGAAAAATATTCAAAAGACAAGCAAAGAGTTTGAGTATCAACAATACACTTTTGGATTATGGCAAGAGTTTTCTAAGGAATCAGAAAAACCACTATCTTCAATGTTGTCTGTTGCAAAAGGTAAGTTATCAAAATTTTCATCACCAGCTTTGAGAAATCTAACGGCTAAAGATGAATTAAAGTTAGAGGATTTTGGTGGAAAAGAGAAATGTATTTTATATATAATTACACCAGATAATGACAAATCACTAGGGTTTTTGGTTTCTATTTTGTTTTATCAATTAATTAGTAAGATGTACGAGATGGCTAGGCGTTACGATAACGGAGAATTACCTATTCCTTTACAGATTGTGCTTGATGAGTTTACAAATATCGGAAAGCTTCCCGATTACCTAGGGATTATTTCTACAAACCGTAGTCGTAACATCGGGATTACAATGATCGCTCAGTCTTTTGTTCAAATCAAAGACGTATACGGTGAAAACGGGCTTGAAGCTATAATGGCTAACGTAAACTATATACTTTTTCTAGGAGCTGGTAGTAGTAGGGGTGAAGATAAATCGACATTGACAGGTAAAATTTCGGATATGCTAGGCAAAACTACCATTGAGTATTCTACAAACAACAAGACCAGAGGAAAAGAATCTTCTGTATCAGAATCTCATAGTGTTTCAGGAAGACCTTTAATGACAGCAGAAGAGGTTGCTGTATATAAGGGAGCAATTCTTTTCATCAATGGCAAATTCCCAATCAAAGATGATAAGTACAAAACTATAAACCATCAAAATATTAATCACTTAGCAGGTGTTAAAGGTAAAAAGACACTAAACCGTATTTATACTCGTACACCGATAGAGCAAAGGGAAAAACTTATGTATGAAATCAGAAAGAAAATTAAAGATGAAGGCTTTAATACAAAGTATTTGCCTATTGAAAAAGATGGTTCTAGTATAATGACTAGAGATGAGATTTTAAGTATACCAAAAGTTAGAATATATGATGGTAATTATCGTGAGCTTACAAATTCGATTTTATCTAAAGATACAGAATCTGAAATTTCTGCTAGAGAAGAACTGGAATTATCTAAGATTGTGGAAAAAGAAGAAGATGACTTTAGTATTGATGATTTCTTTAATATCGAAGATGAAAAGGATAATAAAGAATCTGTGAAAGATAAAGACATTGATTTGGAAGAAGACTTATCTGATAATATAGATAATACTGATGACTATTTAGATGATTTCAATGTTTTTGAGTGAGGTAACAAGGTTGAATGAATTTGAAATAAAAAAATATATAGAAAAAAGAGAGAAATTACAAAAAGACATTGAATATGAACCATCAAATCTTTTTGTAGATGACACGCTTACTATGCGTGAAATCGGTGAAAATTTAAGTGATGTTTCAAAAAAAAGCTTAAATAATTTTAGAAAAAAATATTAAAAAAGTTCATCGCAGTATTGCGGTGTTCTTTTTTTGCTTATATACGTTAGTATTTCTGTCATTTTTAATGATGTTTTAATAAGGTTTTAAGCTATTTTTGATAAAAGATCAATAAATGTTTTCAAATAGTGCTTTTTTGTGGGTATAACAAGGATGTAAATGATAGCATTTTTAATACAAAAAAATCCCACTTTTTTCGCTATCATATTAAATTAAAAAGGAGATTGTAATACAAATGAATACGAACACAATGGTGTTAAATACACAAGAAAGCTTTTTATCTAAAGCAAAGACTTTTATCAAGGAACATAAATACGTAATAATTTTAGCTTCCTTAGTTATTATGGCTGCATATATATTAACAGTAAGATCTGGTTTTGCAGCAGGAATTATCAATTCAGGAGCTTCAAAAAAAGCGAATAACTTAATGATTGAAGTTGTATCATTTTTCGGTAAGTTAATGGCGATAGTAGGTGCTATATTAGCAGCTATAGGCATTGCTAGTGGTTTTGCGGCAATTAATAACGGTCAACAACTACAATCACAATTATACCAATTCGTTGGTGGCGTTGCATTAGTAGTACTTGGATTATCTTTACCAACAATAGTTAAATATTTCATGTCGTAGAAAAAAATAGCAAAGAATTAGAGTGGGTATTCTTTGCTAATTTAAAATTGTGAAAAGCCCTATATTTTATAGGGCTAGACACAATATAAAGGAGTAAAAATTTGAAAAAAAATAAAATTACTTATAAAATAGTGGCTTTGTTGCTATTAGTAATTCTTGTATCAATTAACTTATCTTCTGTTTCTTTTGCAGAGACTGTTGGAACTAATCCGTTATCAGAGGCATTTAATTCGCACTATAACTTGATTGTTAATATAGTAAAGATATTTAGCACTATAACAATAGTTAGTGGATTAGTAATAATTGGCTCACATTTAGCGGAAGGCTTAACAGACACATCAAAATTAATGACAGGATTTTATACAGTTGCCTTTGGTATGTTTTTACTTTTTGCAATTAATGCAGTAGGAATAAACGGACAATTAAAATTTGAAGGGCTGTTAGATGCTAGTATGTATTTCTTAAAATATGGTGCAGCTTTAACAATTGCTTGGTCGTTAATACAATTTGGTGTTGCAGTGAGTGCACAATCAGCACATCAGATATATAAATCAGCGGCGTTATTTGGTGGTGGAGTAGTTGTACTTATTTCAGCATCTCTTTTGACAAGTTTACCAAAACTAACAACAAATCCCGAAATAGATTGGAATTCTCCTTTAGTAATCAATTTTAGTTTATTTTTGAAAGGAGTTTTGTAAATGTGGAAGATGTTTTGTGAAGCGATTCTTTCGCTTTTTAAATTCATGATAGAAATGCAAGATGTAACAGCTAAAGTAGGCGGTTTTTTTACAAGACAAAACATGAATATGTTTTTATCACCGTCAGGAACCCTATTAAGTGACACTACATTAACAGGATTAAATCATATAGTATTAGCTGTTGCATACACAATCTTAGCGATAGGTTTTGTATTAGGACTTTATTCTATGGCTTCGAAAAATGATACAGTTCAAGCACAAGGTATAGTAATACCTTTAAAGTTCTTCTTTAAAATCATGATTATAAAAATGTTGATAGAAAGTATTCAAGAAATATTTTTATCCGTAGTTTCTGGGTTTGCAGGGGCTGTTGAAAACTTTTCTAAGATTACTACAATAGATACAGCTTTTTCTGCAAATACAGTATTAGCTGGCATGTTAGATTCGAAACATGCAATCAAAGAAGAAATAATAGATAATATGGCAAGTACTTTGAAACTATCATCAATAATACTAGTCTTGTTATTTGCTTTAGGGGCAATTGCAATGTTAGCAATATCGTTAATGATAGGGTTTTATATTTTAGGTGTAATGGTGGATTGTGTATTATATTATTTCGCAGCTCCAATAGCCGTAGCTTCTCTTAGCTGTGAACAATGGGCTAATACAGGATTAACTTATTTAAAAACAATTTTAAGTATAGGGTTAAATATAATGCTAATTTTAGTTGCGACAAAGATATCAACACAGCTTTTCTTGAATGTATTTAATGTAATGGAAAACGGAGAAGGAATTGGGAAGGTTTTGTTTAGTGGTTTAGTAGCAAGCCCACAAACATTTATAAAAGTATTCTCGTCAAAAGATCCAGTTAAGGCTATGGAAGCTTTAGAAATTGGAAGTGCTTTTACATTAAGCTTGAAAGTAATTGCAGGAAGTATGCTTATGAGTTTGACTACATTGACGTTATTTAAAAAGGCAAGACAGGTTGCAAACTTAGCAACAGGCGGAGCTTTTAATTAGGAGGGATATTTTTGATTCAGGTTAATATACCAAAAGATATTTCAGAATATGAAAATAAGATATTTTTAAATCTTACGAAAAGAAAATTACTCGCTTTAGGTAGTGGGCTAGTTTTAGCTATTTTAGAAACGGTAATCTTGTCAAAGTTTTTAAAAATGAGTGTAATTGCTTATCTAATATTTTTAACGGTAGTACCAATTGCTATGATTGGGTTTATAAAAAAAGATAACTTAAATATGGAAGATTATCTAAAAAAGCTATATCGTGGCAAGTTTGGAGTGAATAAACTGACATATAAAACAAGCGTTAATCAAGACTTTTATAACATGTTAAATAATAAGAAAAGAAAAAGATTTGTTTTTAAAAAAGATCAAATGACACAATTCGATATCAAGTCAGGGGAGATATTAGATAAAGACGATTATTCGCAATTATTAAACAACAAGGTTTTAGTAGATAAAAAAGAATATAACTATGTTGGTTTAATAAATCACCGTAAGGAAACAGTAGATTACAGGAAAAAAATAGCCGAAAAATATAAAAAAGGGAAACCTAAAGAAGAGGCTTTATTTAATATTGACGAAAGAGGTGAGTTGATTGGGATTATTTAAAAAGAAAGAAAAGAAAACAAAAGAAATAGCACCAACAAATACTAAAGATAAAAAGATTAAAAAATCTAAAGACAAAGATACTAATCAATTAGATGAGAATGTTTTAATAGCTAAAGATATAAACACTACAGGAAAGCTAAAGAGCAACAAACAAATAAAGAAGAAAGCTATTAGCAAAAGAGAACAAGAACTTAAATTAAGAAAGACGAAAGAAAAAAAGGCTAAAAATACCAAAGCAGATATTTACGATAAGAAAAACATATCAACACAAAACTTAATTGGATATGATAGGCTTTTGAGTGATGGTACTTTGGTTATTAGAGAAAACCTATTATATTCAAGAACAATTGAGTTTGCTGATATTAACTATAAGTTATTGGCGGAAAAAAAACAAAACGAATTGTTCTTAAATTATGTTAAGTTTTTAAACACATTAGATGAAAATATAGCCTACGAGTTATCTTTTAATAATGAACTTGTAAGTCACGAGAAATTTGTAAATGATGTAAACATAGATTTAAAAGATGATGGTTATGATGAATTTAGAATAGAACTTAATAAACAAAACGTAGCAAAATATGATACAGATAAAAACAACAGAATAAACAGAAGAAAGTTTATCACTTATACAGTATTGGCTGATGATTTAGAAGATGCTGTAGAAAAATTAAAAAGAGCTGAAACTGCCATCAAAGAAAGATTAAAAGATATTTATCCAATAAATTCTGATGATGTTGTAAAAGTATTATCTGCAAAAGGAAGATTGAAACTATTTAAAACTATACTAGACCCGATGAATCATTCAAATTCAAATTACGATAAAAGAATGTATTTTAGACATGGATTAACATCAAAAGACTTTTTAGCGGAAGAGTCTGCTGACTTTACAGACAAATCAATTTTTGAGTGGGGAAGATATTACGGTCAAGTTAGATTTATTAAAGACATTCCTACTGAAATGACAGATGAGTTTATACAAGATTTGACAGCTGAAAATATCAACATGATTTGTTCGATTCATATTAATCCAATTCCAAAAGATGAAACAAAGCAAATGATTAGAACTAAGATATCTTTTATGAACACAGAAAAGTTCGGTGAAAAAAGAAAATTATCTGGTAAGGGATTGGGTGTAAGTGATGAGTTCGTTGCACAATCATTAATCGAAAACTTGGAAGAGGCTAAAAAAATACAAAATAAAATCCAAGAAGAAAATGAAAAAATGTTTGTTACTACATTTTGCATAATGACTATGGCTGAAACAATAGATGAGCTTATGGATAATAACTACAGAATCGACACGCTTTGTAGAAGTCATGGTATTGTATTAGGTAATTTGGACTGGGAACAAAAGGCTGCTTTTAATACAGCTTTACCTTTTGGATATAATAGGCTAGATGTATCACGTCAATTATTATCTAAATCATTAGGAATATTTGAACCATTTAGTACGCAAGATATATATCAACCAGGTGGTTTTGTTTACGGTGTAAACCCAACAAGCAAATCAATAATTTTGCTTAATAGATTAAGCAGAAAAAACCCATCAGGCTTTATTATGGCAACACCTGGTTCAGGTAAATCAATGGCTGCAAAACATGAAATAGCAAATATCTTTTTATCTACAGATGACGATATCGTAATAGTAGACCCTGAAAGCGAATACGGAACTCTAGTTAGCAGATTAAATGGGGAAATAATTACATTAGGTCAAAATAAAGGTAACTATATTAACCCGATGGAACTAGAAGAAGAAATCGAAGTAGATAAAAATGACTTTGTTAAAAATGAAATGTTTGAAAATGAACCGGACCCAGTTTCTACGAAGATAGACTTTTTGAACTCATTTTTTGCAATGATTACAAGAATTAATAAAAATAGTGATTCAAGCACTCTAACACCAGAAGAAATTTCTACAATAGATGTTGTAGGTAGAAAACTATACAAGAAATGCAAAAAGGATAATAAAGTTCCAACTTTAAACTTGCTATACGAAACTCTAGTACAAGAGGCTGATTATACATCTACAAGATTAGCACAAGTATTGCAAATTTATGTTAATGACGGAAGTTTGAATATATTCTCTAAAGAATCTAATATCAATATTAAAAATAGGGTAATATCATTCGACCTTAACTCTGTAACACAAAACCTTAAAGGTGTTTGTTTGTTGATAATGCTTGATAATGTATGGAATAGAATTATTCAAAACAAGAAAAAAGGAAAGAGAACTTGGATTTTCATAGATGAGTTCTATTTGATGTTAAATAATGAATATTCAACTGCGTTCTTATATCAATTGTTTAAGCGTTCAAGAAAATACGATGGTGTAATTACGGGTATTACACAAAATATATCAGATATGCTTAGAACAGAAAACTCTAGAACAATGTTTAATAACGCTACAGGATATGTTTGTCTACTAAACCAATCAGAAGACGATTTAGCGACTTTAACAGAACTTTACGGATTATCAAAAGAACAACAAAAATATATATATAACGCTTCTAAAGGTAAAGGATTAATTATGACAGAAGGTGTAACTGTTCCTTTTGAAAATATAATAGCTAAAGATTCTAAACTATATAAGCTTACAACATCTGATCCTAAAGATATTAAAAGATATAGAGCTGAGGATGAAAAGATTAAAGAAGACTTTGATAAGCTTATGGAAGAATATAAAGATAATAAATCTAAAGATGTTGAAGAAAAGATTAAAGAACAACTTAACAAAATGTATGACATAAAATATTCATTCCATTTAAAATCAAAGTTTAATGAGGAAAAAAACAAAGTCTCTTAATAATAGAGACTTTGTTGAATAGGAGATTTAAATGGCAAATAAGAAAAAAGATGATATTAAATTAAAAGCCAAAGATTATATCTTGTATCAACAAAAACACAAAAATAGAATTGAAATTGACATTTCAAACGAAGATGTTTTAAAGGCACAAGATTTAAAATTAAAAGAATTTCAAGATAAACTTAAAGATAGTATCAACATACAATCTCCTATCTTAAATTATAATAAATCATATAATGAATTATTAGATAAACTCGGAGATCATATATACAATAACAATATAACATCAAATGATGCTATTAACTTAGTTAAAAAAGAATTGGAAAATAAAAAATTCCAAATTTCTAATATTGAAAACAAAGTTGATGATATTATTTACAACAACGCGATTTCAAATGCTAATAATCAATATTTAGATGATATCATTAACAAAACAAACAATAATACAATAACAGAAAACGAATTGAAAAATTTAATTGACATGTCTAACAACGCTTTAAACAATCAATACGGTTTAAAGGATAAAGACAATAAAGATAGATTTAGCGTAGAAGACATGCAAGAAGATTTGCAAGTATGGAAAGAGCAAAGACAAGAGGATTTAGATTTTGAAAAGTTAAATGCAGATACATTAAGAACAATAAATGTGGATGAATTTGAATCTAAAATCACAGATGATAATCTCAACCAATTTTTCAAAGAAAACATAAACGAAAATCCTCTACAAAGCTTTAAAACTGCTGCTATTTTAAATCAAAGAAAGCTAGTTACAAATGAGGATATTAAAGATCAGTTCAAATACGAAAAAGCTAAAGATTTTGTAAATGAAAACTTTGATGAAATTAAAAAACTAAAACTAGATTACGAAATAGCAAAACCACTACAAGATATTAGTGAGATTGATTTTGATAAATATCTTGCATCTAAATCTACAAGTATGCTTAATGTGTACGAAAATTATCTGAAAAATAAAGCGAATAATAAATCTAGCTTAATTAACGTTATAGATAATGTAAACAATGGCTTAGCGGAATTTGAGGATAGCGGTTTAGAAAATTTCAATACAACAAGCTTATCTTCAAGTGTAAACGAAAGAACGGCAACAAATGGAACAATAAAACTAGATACATTTCATACCGATAATGAAGGGGTCGGAAATGCGGGAACAAATACTCTAAAATTTGAAAATTTGAAAAAAGAATATACTAAAGTTTTCGCATATAATCCTTCCGATGTTTCAAAATATCAGCTAATAGATGTTAAAGGGGAAAGAAGTGAATTTGAGTATAAATCTTTTGTAAAAGATGAATACAAAAATGCCATTCAAACTAATTTATCAGATGATAAGATAAAATTCTTAATAGAGGCTAAGGATAAAAGGCTTATTAGTGAACAACAATTTAAAAACATAATGTTTGCATCGAAGGGTGATACTAGTGTAGGAAAAGATGTATTAACTACAATGGTACAAAACTATGAAAAAAGCCCTATTTCGTTTAACCAACAAATCCCCGATATTAAGAAAATAGGTAATAATCTAAAAAACATCAAAGACTTTAATGATTTTGAAAATACAATAAACACATTTAAAATCAATGATGAATCAATCAACAACCAAAGAGTTAAGTATATTCTAAATACGATTAAGTCTAGCGATAAAAATGATGTAGATAGGTTTTTAAAAGCTAACGATGCTAAGCTTCCATTTGTATCTAATAGTATTAAAAAAGAGTTTTTGGAAAACTTTAACAAAAATTCACCCGATATTCCTTTAATAGAAAATTCGTCAGATAATTTATTTAAGGGATATTCTACAAAATTAGATAAAAATTCTAGGCAGTTTTTGAAAGATTGCTACACTAACGGGATTATTACCAACACCCAATTAAGAAATATTGCTCAAACAACAAGAGAGCCGTTAGAGGTTAGAACTAAAGTCGTAGATAATATTATTTCTTATAAGGGATTGTCTGATTTGCCGAGAGATTTGAATGAAAATCCTCACGATTATGAAGATATGTGGGATTTAGAAGATTCAAACAAATCTGAGATAGAAAAAAGAGTAGATAATGCGAATGATAATAGAGATTATTTGATCAAAAGGTCACGTGACTTAAAAGAACAATTAAGCGAAAATTCAAATATTGACTACGATAATTTTAAAGAATTAATATGTAACACCAAAGAAAAAGGTGTTTATACCTATGCCAATATAAAAAGACCGTTTGAAAATCTTGAAAGAGAAAATCAAGATGCGATTTCAGATGTGACTAAAAATATTATTGCAAAAATGAGGGTTTCATACGCAGATAAAGAGGCTATTGAAAACACAGTAAAAACTCTTAATGGTTTAAAGAATCAATACAGAAAAGAGCTAACTTTTGAAGTATATAAAAGAAATCTCGATAGAAAAAGGATAGAGTATGTTCTAGAACAAAATAAAAGCAAAGAAGAAATACAAGATAGAGTAGATAACTATCTAGTAAAACAACAAAAGTTATATAAGAATCAATCTGATGAGGCTAAAATCAGATATGTTAAGTATAATAACTTATTAAAAGATTGCTTAGAAAAAAGTGTTAATCCATTTGAAAATGATATTCATGATATATTAAAAAAAGAGGATTTGGAATTAATAAACTCTATAGCAGATAAGTTAAAGGTAAAACCGTATAGTATAGAAGATTTGAATCTAAATTATTCAAAAGCTTATTACAAAACAAAGGCATTTAAAGAGTATTCAAATCTTTATTTCAAAGCTAAAGATGAAAGATTTAGAAATAAGATGATTTCAAAATACAACGACTATGCAATAGTAGGCGTTGACAAAATGAGACCATTAATAAAAGATGCTGTGAAAAAATCAAAGGAAAAATTAGAGGAAGAGCACGAAGATATTATAAACATATCTAAATCTATTTCTAAACATTCATCAATGATTGCAAAAGAACATCATAAATACCAGATGTTGGATAATAAAATACAAAGTCTAACGAAATCTGTTATAAACAAAACCTTTAAAGAGGATTCTAAAGAAAGCTATTATAAAATTTACAATACAATAGCTGCTCAACCAGACGCTTTAAGAAATATAAAAAATAAGGTGATTGTAGATTTAAGTGCAAGATATCACAATTCTTACGCTATGACTACTTTGTTAATGGCAAAGAAATTAAGTATATACACAAATTTAAAAGCAAAAGAGGTAAAATCATTTGTTGATTTACAAAAGAAAATCTATAAAAATGACCCTAAGCTAAATGAAAGAATAGAATTTAAAGGTATCAGAAAAACATTAATAGATAATATATCCGACACATCAAGAAAAAGAACGAATAGATTGTTCAAGAAATATGGCATTAATATTAATCTTTTAAGCACCAAGGAAAAGCAAATACAATATCTAAAAGATATAGCAGAAGGTAATAAAAAGATAAATGCTTTTTCCAAAAGAAAGCTAAAAAAAATAGAAAAGAAATTAGATAAGAATAAAGCTTTATCAGAAAAATATAAAAAGCAAGCTTCTAGAAGAATGACAAAACAATACACTTATATGATTGTTTCAAGATATATTCAAGCAGGTTTAAAAGATAATCAATATGCTTCCGATTTCTATAGAACAGCAAGAATATATTCTTTAAATTATGACATTGCAAGGTATCTAATAGCTACACCTTTTAGGGCTACGATATTTTCTATAAACTTTTACAGATTATTTAAAAAGTATTATGAAAGTTCACACAGAATTTTTAAAGGATTACATTTAAATAAAGCTCAAAAAGCCTTATTTGCAGCTTTAAATGCAAAAAGAAGAAAAGGTGAATTAATAAAACCTAGGAAAAAGAAATTATCAGTTTTAGCCTTAAGAGCATTAAATAATCTAAGATATGTTAACGACTACGGTCAAGACTTATCAAATGCTGTATTAAAAGCACACTCAACAGCAATAGCTACAAAGAAAACTATTAAAACTACAAAGAAAGTAGCAAAAAAAGCCGGTAAAGAAATTGCAAAAATTCCTCAAAGAATTAAAAAATTAACTGTATTTATTGCAAAAGTAAAAGCAGCCATTACTAAAGTTGTTTTAGCTGTAGGAAAATTTATTGCTGCTACTGTTGGCTTTATAGCTGCAAATTTAGTTCCTATTGTTGCTGTTGCATCAACGTTAATAATAGTGCTAGCATTTATGGGGAGTTTTACGATAATAACCGATATGTTCATGGTTAGAGAGGAATATGACCCTGCAACAAGATTCTATGACAGGATTACAAAACTAGATTATGAAAAGAATAAAGAAGCAAATAAACAATACAAAGAAATGTTGTCTAAAGCAAGAACAAAATATAACCAAACACAACAAGGTGTATTGACAAGCCCTATTCATGTTCCGATGGTAGAAAGAGAATTAATACAAGAGCCTTTTAGAAAAAAGGAAGATGACAACAATATTTTCATAAGAACAGATGCTTTAAGATTGTTGTATTATCTAGAAACTCTTTATTCAGATGATAACTTAGAAAAATTCACAACGTATGATAAGGACATGTCTTCTAAGATTGAAAGACCAGCACAAGCTTTTTCTAGTACAAAAGCTAAGTTTGAAAACATTTCAAAAGATTCTTTAAAAGAAATGGACTTAGGGAATATAGCAAGTAATATTAGAAACAAAGCAAATACCGTTACTGGTAATTACGAAATAAACTATCCTAAAGAATTAGGAGGGGTTCAAAAATTAAAAAATAGGACAGCTATAGAATATAGAGACCCTGTTACAATGCTTATGAAAATACATGGTGAGCTTCACAATAAAGCGTATTCGAAAAATATTACTCTTAGAAGAGTGGATGTTTTTGGATATAAAAAAGATTCATCAGGTAATATGATTAGATATAAAAAAGGTACTGTTCCTATTCAAGGAACGAAATTTGGTTCTGTACCGTTTGATAACTGGTATAACCCATTTGCAATCAAAAAGTTCTCACAAATTAAAGACAACTCGCCAGATAAGATGATTTACAAGTCTAATTTAGGTATAGATAGATTAGCCCTAATCGAAGGCGGGGGAGAACGTGTATCATCACTTGACGATATGATGAACAATATTGTGTATGAATACGAAAACCCTCTAGGATATGAAAAGAAAACTGGTGAAGGTATAAATTGGATTAGAAGAAATCCAAAAACTTATTATAGTGAAGTAGATGCAAAAGTTATAAAAAATCCAAACAATCCTTATGAATTCCCTACAACATATATTAGAAGAAGATATGGACACGAAGGAGATCAAGACAAGATCGGATTCTTAAAATCAATAGGGATGATATTTGATAAGGACAAGAGTGTAGATGATGACAAGGATGTAAATACGGTAGTAGATGTTGTTGTTTCAAATACAGGTAATGGAACGGATAAACAAATAGACGAAAATGCATCAACAATCTATTCGCCAATGGATGGTAAGGTAATGGTTGCATCAAACTCTTTTAAAGATTCTGATACAAAGCTTAAACAAGCTAACAGAATGGGTGGAGAATATGTAATCATAAAAGACGTGTTAAAAAAACATAAATTCGAAGGTGATATGACTGACGAAGATGGAGATAAGATAGACTTAGAAGAAGAAAACAAAGAAGCTGACAAGAAAGAGGATAAAAAAGAAGCTGACAAGAAAGAGGATAAAAAAGAAGACAAATCGGATGAATCAAATGATGAGATGATGATTATGATGTTAGGTGGTCTCGACAAATCTTCAATGGATAAAATTAAAGATAAGATAGTTAAATCCAATAACAACTATATTGTTTCAGCTGGAGATCCTTTAGGTACAGTTAAATTAACTCAAAAGGCTCAGCCTAAACCTAGATGGAATGATATGTCAGCATTGGGTACAAGTGCTGTAAACCCACTGACAACAAATCCAAATGATCCAGGCTCTCCTTTGTATAAGTACAATTTGACAGCAGAAGAATGGACTAGG
This sequence comes from Finegoldia sp., assembly GCF_046991905.1. Taxonomy (NCBI): domain Bacteria; kingdom Bacillati; phylum Bacillota; class Tissierellia; order Tissierellales; family Peptoniphilaceae; genus Finegoldia; species Finegoldia sp. The sequence goes on from NZ_JBKWZF010000005.1 coordinate 51,069, forward strand.
GTATTTAAAAAATATTTTCCACGTTCTAGTATGTTACCTGAAAATCACCCTAATGCAAGAGGATTTTTTGACGAAGTAGTTGCATCCGAAAAAAGGACTGGAATAAGCCCAGCATTTATGCTCGCAATAATACAAACAGAAAATGGTGGTGCTTTTGGTAGGTTTGGTTATGGTGCAAGAGTAGCTGCTGAAAAAAATAATATCTTGTCTTGGAACGCAACCGACATAAACACATATACTAACGCAAATGGTTTTAGAAATTTTGCAGAATGTTATGGTTTTGTTTGTAACAAGTTAAATACATTGTATTTAACTCCGGGTGGTAGATATTATAACGGTCAATCAGTAGCTGGTGTTAGTAAGTTATATTGTAGTGATTCAAAGGGATGGCAAACAAGTGTTAGTTTGTTTATGGCTAGAATCTATGAGGCTGTTCAAAAAGAATCATTAGGTAACAAGCATAATCAAACTCAATCACCTAGTACACCAGTTACGAATCCAACAGAAAACAACTCTATTTCACCAGATTTAGTGACAAAAGTTAAGGTTACAGCAACTGGAATTTATCCAACTAAGGAAAATCCTAATACGCCGAATGGAACACCTATTAAAAAGGGTATAATATTAGCAGATGGATCAATTATCGCTAAAGGTGCTAAAGTTGAAATACCAGGCTACGGTAATGCAACTGTAGACGGTAGCACAAATGATACTAGAGGATATAATATTAAGATTGCTTTTAATACTAAAAAGGAAGCAATAGCTTTTGGTAAGAAATCATTAGAAATTGATGTTCATACTAAAACTAAACTTAATACTAATCCAAATGAAGTAGATCCTACAAAAGAAATTAAAAGAACTAAAGAAACAGCTAATGATACTGAAAAATATGAATCTGTATTATATATGAACATGTTCTATCAATATAAGCCGGGTGAAAACGAATCATTTATTAACAAATTCTTAAAAGGTGAAATCAGAAGGGCTTATCTAAACCCAGCAATGCGTATGAGTTCAGGAATTATAGACCAAAAGAACGCAAAAAGTTATATGCTAGAAACTGGATGGGCTTCAATGCAAAATGATTTCGAAGAATTCCAGGATTCTTTAGGTAAAGTAGACGCTGTTCCACAATTTACAGGTGGATATGACGGAAATTACGGTTTTGCTGGTTCAAGACAAGTTTCTAAGATGGGTAAAATACCTGATGATATTAGAGTTTTTAAACCACACTCAACAGCTGCAAACTGGACTAACAAATCTCCTAGGGGTCAATGTGTTTGGTATGTATATAATCGTTCCAGAGAGTTAGGTGGATTCCACTTAGTTGGCATGGGAGATGGAGGAAATTGGCGTTATTCGGCAAAAAGAGGAGAGTGTAAAACGTATATTATAGATAAACCTGTAGCTGGCTGTGCATTATCAACAACAGGTGGTGCATACGGACATATAATGTTTGTTGAAGCAGTTAATCCTGATGGCTCGGTTTGGGTCAGCGAATTTAACGTTATACCAAAAGAATATTCCGAAAGATTACTTTCACCAGGTTATATAAGGGCACGTAATGGTGTATTTATATATATTGGAGTTGAGAAAAATGCTAATAATATGATGAAACATTAGAGAAAGTAGTATAAAAATTTATGAAAGGAGATAAGGGGAGATTAAATCTCCCCTAAATTTTTATGAAGAAATTATTTAAATATTTTATTTTTGCAGTTACTTTTTGTGTTATTTGTAGTCAAACAAGTATAGCAAGCTATGACGGTCAACAAAACATAATAGAACAAAAAGGTGATGAACCAGCTTTTAATCCTGACTTATCAGGATCTTTTATTGATTCTCTCGAAACTTGCATATACAATAGAAAAGGGGAATTAGTAAATGCAATCACTGGCGAAAAAGCAAAGACAAGAAATAACTGGGTAACATTTGGTGATGACAAATTAAAATATGAAGACATAGCTAATAATGAAGATATGAAATACGATTATGATGCTAAGTCAAAAAACTTTATCAGATGGGTAAATAACGACGGAAAGATAAATGCTAGTAAAAGATATGATGATATAAAGGATAGAGATAAGGCTGGAACTATTAGATTTAGAGTTACTAAAAATCAAGCCAATCAACAGCCACTAAGAATAATTTTATCAAACGATAAAACAAAAGATGTGTATGAAGTAGTGGTAGGCACAGGAAAACAACTAGATAAAGCTTTTAACTACGGAACATATACTATATACAAGGTGTATCAAGATGATGAAGACTTTTCAAAGTTTCAAATAAATATTTCAAAACAACAAATTAATGTTTCTGAAAAAACAAGATTTCAAGTTGTAGATATATCTGTAATAAGCCCAAGTGCTGAAAAACTTGAAGAAATGCAAAATGCAAATAAAGACAAAAAACAAGAAGAAACCAGAGAAAGCCCTAATAAAAAGGCTGAAAAGGAAAAAGAAGAAGAAATTATACTAAAGCCTACAGATGAACAAGCAATGATTAATAAACAAAAAGAACGAGAGAATACAAGAAATATGAAAATTTTATTAGTGTTTGCAGGTTTATCAATTATAGTAGTTGCGGGAGGCTATGCTTTCTATAAGAAAAGATAGTAGTCACAGGTAACATTCAATGTAAAGGAAGGATAAAAATGTTTGAACTACAAAAGTATATCCCAGATAAAGATTATGTATTCGATATAGAAACCTTTGATTTTAAGGCAAGATATGATTATACACCTCCAAGAGAGGATATTGTTAAACTAGTATATTATGATAAATACGAATATCCTCAAGGTAATAAAATAAACAGGCTGAAGAAAGTAGAAGAATATCATTTAGAATGTTGGAAAGATTCGTTGACAAATAGGAAAGATAGATTTCAGTTTCGTTTAGAAGGTCATGAGCTTCAAAATTGGTTTTATTATATATATCCTTACGAATATATTGAATGTTTAAATGCGATAGAAAAGGATTTATTAGATGATGACGGGTGTATATATATAGGTAGGAATGTAATTTACGATAAAGAAATAATCAAAATGGTTTTTGACTATCTAAGAGTTGCTTCTGGAGATTATCAAGATTTTTTGCATGATTTAACAGGTGGTAATTGGATGATAAAGTATGCAAAGGGCAAGGTTGAAAACACCGACCGTTACTATAGATTGCGTTCAAGTAGTCCATTTCGTTTAAGAGCAAAAGGTGAATCAGAAAAGGTCGAAGAAGATAATCTTGATAAGTTTTATGAAATACAAAAATATTTTTATAAAAAGTTTGATGAGGCAGTTTATGAATTTCAGTTGAATTACACTCAATTAACACATAGACATATTAGTGAAGAAGATATAAAGGAGCGTGAATTGGCACAATCACAATTACCACATCCTGGTGAAATATGGACATCGCCATTTTTCTTCAACTCAAAGTACGGAAAAGACAAAATAGATGAGGTGCGTAGCTTATGTCCGGAAAGGGCAAGAACCGATTTTAAAGAAAATCATTTAAGAAAGTTTTTAGATAAGATAGGACAAATTGTTGACTATGAATTTGTTAATGAAGTTTTAGGTGAAGAAAAACTTTTAAAACCAACGCCCGAAGAAGAAAAAATAGATCATGATTTTAGAGAAAAGTATGGATTTAATAAATGTTCAAATGTTGAAGAAGAAGATAAGTTAATGAAAGAACTATCAATAAATCCACAATTTATTGAAGATGCAAAAATGCTAGATAGTTATAATAGGAAAACATGGAAACTTATGGGTTATCAAAGAGCTGTTTCTCAGTACTTTAAAGAAAAACATGGAGTAGGGAAAAGGGATATATATCCATGGGGTAGAGATGAAAATATTGAGTGTCCTAAAGAAATGTTACTTGATAATTGGGATAAATATTATTTTCAAATGAAAGAAGAAGAAAAATTAAAAGAAAAGAGGTAATAAATGGTAAAATCGCTAGTGGCAGCAGCAGTAATTGTGAGTATATTTTCTGTAATATATCTTACCCTTTCTCTTAGCATATTTAAGATACAAAAAGATGGAAATGCTAAGATATTCAAATATGGCTCACCAGTATTGTTATATATTGCTTTGTCGATAATAGTGTCGTTTTTGGCATATAGAATTTTGTATTTAAGTCCAACATATATGGTGAAAATAACGAGCATATTAAAGATTGTTATTGCTTGCAATGTATTAATCTTAGTTACACCTTATGTAGTAACTTTTATAAAAAATTACGAAAATAATGTTGATTTTGATGTTTTTAAGGTCAATAGATTTATTATTGTAGGAGCAATAATTGTGTCTTTAGCATTAAACTTTGCAGTTATTTTTCAGTATAGATCATCTACATATCTTCCTTCTGAAAAAGACGTTCCGGTAGAAGATGAGCAAGAGGAAGAAAAAGTAGATTCATTATCTTATACAATAGTAAAAAAACTTGAAGAAGACAAACGTAATAAGATAGACGAAGAAAAAGTAGAAGATGAAAACAAGTCTAATAAAGATGTATTCTATGAATACAAACTAACAGAATTCTATATATTAACTGATAAAAAAGAAGAAAAAGATTTAAGAAGAATTTGCGATGATATATTAGAAAAAAAGAAATTAAAAAATAAACCCGTTAATTTCTATTTCTACGATGATAAAAGAGACGTGGATAAGTTCTATGGAACAATAGCTTTTGCTAATTATTTAGAAGGTGGTTCTGAAAACTTCATGGGTAGAGGGATGGACTATATTCTAGATATGAGGTTTAAAGGTGGAGTAGAAGAAATAACTGATTATGAAAAGAGTATATACTATGAAGTTGAAGATGAAATAGAAAAAACAACACCCGTAGTTAGTTCGGATGATTTGAAAAATGAAACGCTAGAAGAATCGGTAAGTGACGGAGGAACATATAGTATTAGAGTAATGAACGCTTGCCAAACAGTAGCTGAAAAAAGAGGAACGGATCAAGTTAGTGTTGAAAAGATTTATAGAAAGGTTGAAAGGTCAAAACAATTCTAACTAAAGAATAAGAGATAAGGGAGGATGTATGCAAGATTTGTATATTTCATTTGGAATATTTTTTGTACTTTGTCTAGTCATGAAAAGCTTGTGGCCAAGAATCAAAGGGTACATGGGAGAGACTATAGTTAAGATGAAATTAAGTAGTCTTGATAGAGAAAAATATGCTGTTATAAATAATCTAGTATTAGAAAATTTGAGTGGAAATACTTATTCTACGCAAATCGATCATCTAGTTATCTCAACTTATGGTGTTTTTTCTATTGAAACGAAGAATTACAAAGGATTAATTTATGGCTCTGAATATAGCAAAAAGTGGATTCAAAATATTCATGGAAATAAGAATGAGTTTATGAATCCAATTTTACAAAATTACGCACACATCAAAGCTGTTAAATCAATTTTGAGGAAGTATTATCCAAACATGAGATATTTTTCTGTTGTTGCATTTTCTCCAGATGCCAAAATCAAGGTTAAAACCAAAAATTCTGTTATCTGCAAGATGTCACAAGTTTCTAGAAATGTTAAAGAACTTTCGGATAAAGAGATACTAAATCCAAATGATTTAAAAAACATTGTAGAACTGATTGAAGAAAATAAGCTAAATATCAGCAATAGGGAACATGTTAGAAATGTTGTCAGCCGTCAATTGTAAGTCAATTGTAAAGTTGATGATTTTGTAGGTTTTCTCGAGATTAAGCTTGACTAAGCTTAAAATTTATACTATACTTATATTACAATGTAACACAATAAAGGGGCGATTTTATGGCTACTATAACTATAAGGTTAAGCGAATCAGATAAGGAACTTTTTACAAATGTTTCGAAAGAAAAAAACAAAACGCTGTCAGATTGGGCGAGGGAATCTTTGTTGGAGAAAATTGAAGAAGAATATGATGAAAAGATAATTAAAGACTATCTTTTAAATAAAGATAGTATGAAATTCTATACTAGTGAAGAAGTTAAAAATGAGTTAGGTTTATGAGAGTTATATATTCAGAAAAATCTTTAAAATCATTAAAAAAACTAGACAAACAAGTCCAAAAGATGATTATTAACTATATGGATAAAATTAGTCAGTTAGACGAGCCTCGTGTAAGAGGAAAAGCACTTTCGGCTAATCTAAAAGGCTTTTGGAGATATAGAGTGTCAAACTATAGAATAATTTGTGAAATCAATGATAATAAGCTTATAATATGCGTGGTAGACGTAGATCATAGACGAAAAGTTTATTTAAAGGATTAAAGGATTAACCCTTGATTCAGTTCAAGGGTTTTTTGTTTTATAAAGAAAAGAGAATGTTATTTGTAGATACAATACATGTTATTAATCTACAAATAACATTTTTTTATTTTCCAAACACCACTTATTTGTGGGTATAACAAGGATAGGTAAAAGATAATAAGGAGGATTTTATGGATTTTAGAACAAAAATTGAAAATCAAGAAAAAAGAATAGAAAAAAAGAGAAGTATTGTTGATAAAAAACAAAGTGATTTAGACCAAGCGAAAAAAGACTTAAAACAAGCAGAAGATGATTTGCAAATATTACTAGCTGAATGTGTTTTAAGTAAATGCAAGACTATTAATAATGTATTTGAAATGTTAGGAGATTTTTCAATTGAGGAAGAATAAAAAGCTAATGGCAGTATCTGTCATAGCACTAATATTAATAATGACAAGTTGTAAAAATGATAAAAAAGTAGAGCTACCAACAAAATATATAGGAAGTGGTGAATTAGTAGATGTGCCTTCTGAAAAGCTATCTATGAATCTTGACAATACAGCCTTTGCAACTCGAATTAAGACAGAACCCGTAAAGAGTACTTATAAATATGTTGAGGTTGGTAAAGATATAGAACAAGGCGATATTCTTTTAAGAAGATTAATAGAAAGCCCAATTGTCAAGATAAATAAACCATCAGGAAACATTACTAAAGTATTTAGACACGATAGCATATTGAATGTTAGCAATGGGGATTTAATTGAGGTAGATGGATTTAAAATAGAAAGGCTAAAATTTGACCGAAGTAACCCTAATAACGTTAAAGCTGGTATTTATCGCGTAGGAGAAGGAAATATAAAAGCTGGATCATATAGCGTAGAAGGTAATATTAAGGGAGTATTGGTTTATCCCGTAATTCCAGATATCCCAAATGAATCATTCGACAGCGAAAATACAAGTGAAATATTATCTTTAAATAAAGGCGATATTATCATTATCGAAAAAGGCACAAAATTAGTTTTGCAAAGTCAAAGCAGAGATCAAAACAATTCTATAGAAAGTGAAACAGATAAAGAAACGAAGACAGAAAAAACAGAAGGCGAAGAACCGATTGAAGATGATTCATTCAACGTAGAAACGCCACAATAATAGGAGTGTAGACTTGAAGTTAATAGTAGCAGAAAAAAAAGACATGGCACAAAAAATTGCCGATTCAATTGGCAAGTATAAACCAGAAGATGGCTATTATGAGGTATTGGATTGTCATGTAACATGGACTTGGGGTCATTTGTTTGGATTAAAAGAGCCGAACGAATATGAAAACCAAGGCTGGGATAAAAAATGGGCTGATAGTAGTATAGACGATTTACCTATGATACCAGATAGATATCAATATAAGTTAACAGGGAATAAAGATCAATTTAAAAAAATTGAGGATCTATTAAAGGCTAATAAATATGATGAGATAATTAATTCTTGCGATGCTGAAAGAGAAGGGGAGTTAATATTTAGGCTCTTATATAATCAACTAGATATAGATGAAAAGAATATAAAAGTTACTCGTATGTGGTGTAACACAACAAACAAAGAAGGTTTATTAAAAGCTTTAGAAGAAAGAAAAGACATAAGAGAATATGACGGGTATTACCTAGAGGCTGATTCTAGAAGTAAAGCGGATTGGCTAATAGGAATGAACTTATCTAGACTATATATGTTTAAGTTTTTCAGAAAGTTTGTAATAGGTCGTGTAATGACCCCGACACTATGTTTAATAATTGAAAGAGACTTAGAAATAGAAAATTTCGTAGAAAGCGATATATATAATTTAGTTGGTGAGTATAATGGATTTCAATTTAAAAGGAAATTTGAAACACCCGAAGAATGTGATAAATTTAGTGACTTAAAAGATTTTGCTGTAATTGATATAGTAGAAGAGAAGAAAAAGAAGAAAGCACCTAAGTTGTTTAAATTATCTACATTACAACAACAAGCTAACGTTGAATACGGCTATACACTAAAGCAAACCTTAAATATCCTAGAAAGCTTGTATTTAAAGGGAATAACATCATATCCAAGAAGTAATATGGAATATTTACCAGCTGATTTAGAAGAATCATTTTCTGAAACACTAAAAAACTTGTATTTAGCGTGGTTTATAGAAAAAGATGATATCGAAGGCACTCAAAAATGTATAAACGATGAAAAGGCACAGAAAGAAGCCCACTATGCAATTATAATTGTAAATACAAAAACTAATGAAATTGATAACTTGTCTACTGATGAAAGAAACATATATGATTTAATTTCAAGAAGAATGATCGAAGCTACGATGAAAGATTTCGAATATATAGAACAAGATATTCAGCTTAATGATGATTTCTCTGGAAAAAAAAGAAAAGCAATTCAAGAGGGCTTTAATAAAATTCAATATAACAAATTGGAATATAGGGATGAATTAGATTTAAGTAAAGGGCAAAGTTTTCAATGTGATTTAGAAATAAAAAAAACTAAAACAAAGCCTAAAGCACGATTTACGGATGCGACAATTGTGTCTTCAATGGAAAACTTAAAAGACATTGACGAAAAATACAAGGGTGGAATAGGAACGCCAGCAACAAGAGATTCAATAATAGAAAAGCTTGTTGAATACAAATATCTAGAAAGAAGTAAAAAGACATTAAAATCAACAAGTATTGCTAGAGTTTTATATAAACTTTTATCAAAACAGATTAAAACTGTAGAATTAACTGCTGCATTAGAAGAAAAACTAGAAGATGTAAGACTAGGAAAAATCGAACAAACCAAATTCTTAAATTTCATAGAAAAATATATAGAAAACGAAATAGAAAGAGTAAAAAATTTAGATGATTTGAGAATTGAAGTATGCGATTGTCCGTTCTGCGGTAAAAAAGTTTTAAATCAAGGATTAAAATATGCTTGTGAAGAGGAAAACTGTAGTTTTGAGATTTGGAAGAAAAATAAGTTTTTTGAAAGTTTTGGAATTAAAGAAAAAACAATAACTGATGAATTTATTAGACAATTATGTTCAAATTCAGGGGTTATGATAAAAGGTCTAAAAAGTAAAAAAGGCGAAAAGTATAGTGCTATTTTTAGAGTACATGAAGAAGACGATAAAACAAATATATCTGTAGATTTTCCTAAAAATAAATACAAAAAGTAAGGGGTGTTGTAATGCAAGATAAAAATAATAAAACAGGTTTTTTTGAAAAGATTTATAAAGCTACCTATGAAAACATGTCAGATGTTAAATTTGTAGGTTATGGAACAGGGATTTTAATAGTCTTAGCTGTGTTGTTTTTTTTCTTCAACAAAAATTTGTTTGAGATAATAATTTCAAATCTTATAATCTTTGGATCAATTATGACATTTGGTATTAAAGCTTATGTGAATTACAAAAACAATGAACCATTTGTTTCAAAAGTATTACCTTATGCAATGGTTCCATTTATAGTTACGATTGTTATTGGAATATTTTTAAAATAATAAAGGGGGAAATTAAAATGAAGATATTCGATGTTTCAAGTGATATTAACGAAGATAATAACAAAACAACGATTCATGACGAAGAAGGCTTAATTCTTAATTTAGCTAAAGAGTACAATAACAGCTATTTTAATAGTGAACAAGCATATAAATTAGACGATAACGAATTGTACGATAGAATAGATGAGTTTCTACAATCTAATTATAAGATAAAACTTAATCATATAACAAATGGCAGGGATATAAATAGACTAATTAAGAATAATGACGGATTAAAAGATATAAACAATGTATCGTTTTTAATGTTTTTAAACTCATTGAAAAATAAGCAATTAGAGAATAGACAAAGAGAAGTTGAACAAAACAAGGAAATTGAGTACAATAATCGTCAATATTATAATAGAGATACAGATATGGATGGTATTCCCGATTATATAGATACTCACCCTCTACAAAATGATTTTATCGACACAGATGGAGATGGTATGAAAGATGTCAACGATCCAAGACCATACTTTAACGACCTTGAAAGATAATTTTAAAATATTACTAATATCGGCTATATATGGATTAGGTAATGGTTTATTGATCTTTTCTTTATTCAATAACTTGAAATACTTGTTTGTATTAATAACGTTACTTTTGAATGTAGTAGTGATTTTTAACTTGAAAAAAAATCCTAAGAAGATTTCTACAATTTTAATAGATACTTTGCAAAAGAGTTTTTTCGAGCTATCAATATTTTTTGGTTATGGTTTTTTCTTAAATTACATTAGCTATTTAGTACCGATGTCAAATTTGGTTATAGTAATTACGTTAACAATTCTAAGAATATTGTCGTATATGATGTTCAAAGATTACAGCGAAAGTAAAAAGACAAAAGTTCAAGCGATAAGAGATTATATAAAAAAGCTTAATACGAAAAAGACTAAGGAAAGGAAATATTTCATGTACTTTGTTGTAGGTCATAGTTCAATAATTGTATTAGCTTTTGTTATTAATTCTTTAATGAAAACTCAAAAGATATCTGTAGTGGAAATAATTTCTGTTATAGTTGTAATAGAAATTATAATTTTGTCTACGGTTAGTTTATTAAAAAAGCCTTCACTATCGGGGGCTTAATTTTTTAGGAGGAAATTTTGGCTGAATATTTAAATGATCTGCAAAAGTTCATAAAGTTTTCCACAAATGAAAATGATGAAGTAATAAACGAAAATATTTATGAAAATTTTTTAGAAATTTCAGAAAAAACATATTGTCTTTTCGATTGTTTCATTTACCATAATATTTTTTATACAGCGTTATATAAATTGGATTCTTTTATAGAAAAAATCATTTTTGAACGTGAAATAAAAGAAATAACAGATACTGATAATATTTTGTTATTTAAATTTAGCAAGAAAGAATTATCTGACCTTTTATATAAAAAAGATTTGGAATTAATAGGCTTTGACATAAAATATCGCGATATATGGCTTTTAAAGGGGCTTTTATATTCTCTTGATATAAATGGTCTCTTGCGTGTCGAAAACCTTCTTAAAAAGGGTGTGAGAGGGTATAAAATTTTTGAATACGAAACAAATATAAAAATTAAAGAGCCGAAGTTCCCATTTTTAAGAATCATAGATTTAAAGAACAATTTCAAAACAACTTTAACTAAAGATGAGATTAATAATCATCTAATTTCTGATTTATATTTTAAATCACCTATGGATAGAGTAAAAAAACAATTTAATGTCTATATAAAAATACTGAACGATAGAAATACTTATTATAAAACAAGAGTTCAATACTTAAATGTAATTAATAACGCATTAAATATGACAGACAAGGAATTAATTGGAAGGTTGGTGGAGCTTGAAGAGTAATTTTACAAATTATATAAAAGAGTTTCCGAAAGAAGTAAAAGCGTTTTTTGAGATAGCACAGAAAACAACAGAAAAACAATATATTAAATACAACTTAAAAGATTTGGGCTATATTGAAGATTTTTTTGTTTATTTAAGGTCTGGTGGAATTCATGCTGCTACAAAAAATTCTATTTATAATTCTAATGAAAACTACACTATAATTAACATAGACATAGATTCGCAATATCCATCTTTAATATGTAATTATGATTTATTTCCAGGTGGGTTTTCTGATAATTCAAAAGAGCGTTTTAAAAAGTTATTAAAAGAAAAAAATGAGAATGGAAACAAATCGTTAAAACCTCTTATAAACAATTTTTACGGGAGTATTTTACAAAAATCTAGTAAATATTATGATTTAGAAAAAGGCAGAGCAATATGTTATCTAGGTGAAGAGATAATGTTTAGATACCTATTGTTGTTAATCGAATTTAAAGGATTAGTGCTTATTAACGTTAATACGGATGGTGTAATATTTCTCGTAGATAATCAAATAAAAAAAGATGTTTTAGATGTATCGGAAAACTATTTTAGAGATTTAGGATTACAATATAAGGTTAATGAGTTTAAAAAAATATTTCAAAAGAATATAAACAATTACTTAGCTAAGGGTGATGAAATTAAGATAAAAGGTGATATTCTAAGATACGGAATGAATTTAGATAAAGCGAAGATTTACGAGGATTGTGATATCGAAAAAAAAGCTATTATAAATCATTTCATTAATAATGAAAATATCGAAGAGTATATTAACGGCTGTAGTGATTTAAGAGAATTTTTAATATATCGTAACATTGGAGATAGTTTCGATAGTGTGGTACAAAAGATAGGAAATATAGATATGTATCACAGTCAATCAATTAGGATATTAGCAAGTAAAGATAAAAAATATAATAGTATATACAAGGTAAAAGGAAATACAAATGTTTTAGTTAATTCACTACCACCAAATCCAAGAGTGGTAATTAACCTAGACGATGATTACAAAGACTTAGATAAAGATTATTATATAAATATTGCAAATAAACAGGCAAGAGATTATGTAAGAGGGGGAAATTTAATGCAATTAAAATTCATTCCGTTGTGTAAGGATTCTAAAATTCCAATCAAAGATTTTAGTTACAAAAATCCATTATCATATAATCAGATACTAGAATATTCAGATTATGGTCTTATTATCCCAGATGATTTGGTTTTAGTCGATGTTGATGATATAGAGCAAGGTGAAAAGCTAGTAAAGTTATTAACGGATTTTAAAATACCAACAACTATAATGAAAACGCCGAATGGATATCATTTCTATTTCAAGAAAGGCAAATATGATTTTACAAATGTTGTAAAACAGGTTACGCCAATTGGTATTACGGTAGATATAAAGGCAGGCGGTAAAGACTGTTATGCGAAAATTTACGGAGAAAACGAAAATAGATATTTTCTTAATGGCGGATCAATAGAGGATATGTTTTCTAATCTTGTAGAATTACCGTATTATCTATATCCGATGGCAAGGAATAAATACGATATATATAATATCCAACAAGGTCAAAGAAACAACACATTGTTTAAATATATTTCTGAATTGTTTTACGAGAATTTGAAGGTGGAAGAGATAATAGATATTATTCGATTAATGAATGTATATATTTTAAACAACCCTCTGCCGATAAATGAAATAGAAATAATGATAGAAAAAGACAAGTTAGATGAAAGATACAATGAATATCATGAGAAGTTTTCAACAAGAAAAATAAAAGGTAGTAATCATATACAAGACTATCAAAAGAATAAAATGGAAAAATTTGAAAATAATCTTGAAAAGTATTGTGAAATAGCAAAAGAGTTATATAAGCTTTACGAAGTTATTTCTGTAAACGAGCCATTTGACCACAAAGTTGTTAAGGAGAATGGAAAAACAGAAAAACAAAAAGTAGATTCAAAAGCTGTGATGTACTTTTACAGAAGCTACTTATTTAAACATTATCCAAGCTTATCTATAAAAGATAAAGAAGAGATTTTCGAAATATTAGATATTCTATGTTATAACAGGGCTAAAAATTATGGTTTTATATAGTTTGAAAACTTTTTACGAAAACAATCCTATTACTTTTATAATAGGACTGATTTTTTTCTTAAGCTTTGTGTTAATCGTTATAAAAACATTTTTTAAACGTCTAAAAAGAAAATTAAAAATAAACAAATACAAGAATTACGATTTTTCTAAAATAGATTACATGGATGGAATAGAGTTTGAGAACTTGGTAGATGCGAAGTTTCAAAAAATGGGTTACACAACCAAACTTACTAAAGCTACGAAAGATTATGGGGTAGATCTAATTGCGATAAAAAATAAAAAGTCTATCGCCATTCAAATTAAAAGATATAACCGTAATGTAGGTGTTAAAGCAATACAAGAAGTTATAGCGGCGAAGGCTTTCTATAAAACAGATACAGCAATGGTATTAACGAATAGTTATTTTACAAAACCAGCAAAGAATCTAGCTAAGGAAACTAATGTTATTCTAATTGACAGAAGCAAATTAGCTAAGATTTTGTGATATAATTATATTAAATATATTAAAGGAGTTTAGTGTGAAAAAGAAAAATTTATTAAAAAGAGTTCTTGCTACATCTCTAGCATTGTCAATGTGTATAGCACCGACAATCACAAAAGCAAGTGTAGAAAAGGTTGAAAGAATTTCTGGAAGAAATAGAATAGAAACATCAGTTAATATTTCTAAAAATTCTTTTGAAAGTTCCAATAACGTTGTAATTGCTAATGGTTTTGATTTCCCAGATGCCTTATCATCGGGTCAATTAGCAGCAGCTCTAAATGCACCTTTGTTATTATCGTCACCTAATAATCTTGACACAGAGACAAAATCGGAGATTGAAAGGTTAAATCCGAAAAATGTCTATATCGTAGGTGGAGAAAAAGCGTTAAATAAGGAAAGAATTGAGCCGGAAATAAAGTCAATAACAAAGAACGCAAAAATCGAAAGACTAGCTGGGAGAGACAGATATGATACTTCGGTCAAAGTTATGGAAAAGACTAAAGAGTTCGTTAATCCAGAAAATCTACTAATCGTTAGTGGTAATAACTTCCCAGATGCCTTAGCGGCAGCAGGATATATGGTAAATCATAAGTCTGTTATGGTATTGAGTGACGGTGTTAGTTATCCAAAATCCGGATTAAACGAGATTGCAGTAGGTGGGAAAAACTTATTGCCATTAAATGGTTTTACAGGAGAAAGAATCTCAGGAAAAGATAGGTATGAAACAGCTTTAGAAATTGCTAAGAAATCATTCGCTAGTAACGATACAGCAATTTTATCAAATGCAAATGTCTTTGCAGATAGCTTATCAGCCGTAAGTCTAACTAAGAAATACAATGCACCGATAATACTAACGTCTAATAAAAACTTAAATAAATCTTCAAAAGATTATTTAAACAGTTTGAAAAAAGTTGTTATAGTTGGTGGAAAAGCTTCAGTCGAAGACAATATCTTACAAAATAAAACAATCGAAGAATTAGCAGTAAAGCTTTCTAAAAATGATACAAAACAACCTCAAAAAAAATTATATAACTTTGAGAAAGCTGTTGTTCAGAGAGTAGTAGATGGTGATACAATTGTTGTGAAAAGAAACAATGGAACTTCTGAAAAAATTAGAATGGTGCTTGTTAATACACCGGAGACTAAGCATCCTAAAAAAGGTGTAGAATATTTTGGAAAAGAGGCAAGTGCGTATACTAAAAAGATGCTACCAGTAGGGAAAACTGTATATCTTGAAAAAGATGTATCCGAACGAGATAGATATTCGAGATTGTTAAGATATGTTTGGATAAAAGAACCAACAGCGAAAATAAACACAAAAGTCTTAAAAGAAAATTGCTTCAATGCAATGCTTTTAGCTAATGGATTTGCACAAGTATCGGTATTTCCACCAGATGTAAAATATGTAGATGAATTCAGACAAATAGAAAAAACAGCCAAAGATAATAATATAGGTTTGTGGAGGGGTGGTATTGTTGCTAATAATACTAATCACAAAACTACAAAAAAACCTTCTCCTAAACAAACAAAGCCTGTTGGAAAGGGTATTGTCCATGGTAATAGAAAGAGCATGATATACCACATGCCAGGGCAAGCATCCTACGATAAAATAAGTGATAAGAATTTGGTATTATTCGAAACAGAACAAGATGCAATTAATGCGGGTTATAGAAAAGCTAAAAGATAATTTTAAGGAACTAGGTTTTATAAATCTAGTTCCTTCTTTTTTTATTCCCCCGTAAAATTGAGGTTTTCCGACAAAAAAAGTGACACGACACCCTCTATGACAGAATTTCTGTCATTTATGCTAACCTTTTCTATATTTTTGCTTCATTAAATAAAATACTAACTTTTTGTGGGTATAACAAAAGTAGGATATTGAAAATAAGGAGAAATTCAATGAATAAGAAATTATTATCAAAAGTTATGGCACTAGCAATTATTATGGGTTCTTGTTTGCCATATAATGTTTATGCAAATGATGTAGAAGATTTAAACTCATCAGATAGTTATAAGGATATTTTAGAATATTTAGAAAATAAAGAAAATCAACGCAATAATGAAAAGTTAGATAATTTATATGAAAAAGCAAAAGAACAATTTGAAGAGGTCGAAAGCATAGATAATACAACTGTTGAAGATTCTAAAGAAGAATCAATATCTAATGGTTACATATCCAATGCTGTGAAAGAAGATAAGACAGATAAAAATAATGATAATGAGAAAGACAAGGTAAAAACATCAGATAAAATCAATGATGAAATGCTAGACAGTATTTACAAGCCAAGAAAAGAAAAGCTATTAAAAGAAATAGATGAAATAAATCCTAAGATAACATATTCTCAAAAATTTTACTTAAATGAATTAGTAAATATTTTAGAAAAACAATTAAAATTAGAGAACAATGATACAAATATTGAAAAAACTTTTAAAATAATTGAAAATGCTGTCGAAAGGATTAAAAGTTCAATAATAGAGATTAATGATGATAATAAAATCAAAGATTACGTTGTTGAGGAAATAACTAATCCATTATATCCGAATGTAAATAACAACAATACAACAAGTAATAACTCTAATAGAGAACAATCTACAGGTACTATAACTAATCACTCTCCTAATTATTCTAACGAAGATTTTTCATATAACCCACCAAAATCTTCTGAAAAGTTAGGTAGTGTTAAAGCGGCTGATAGACCTCTTGAAAGTACACCTAGTAATCAATCGTATTATGATTATGATAAATCTATGGGATATAATTTTGAAACAAGTACCCCTCAATCAGAAAATAACAGTTCCTCTGTTAATGTAGGAGCAAGTAAAATTGAATCTAAGACATCATCTGCTGATATAAAACTAGTAGATAAAAACAAAAAGCCAGTAAGTGATATAAAGGTTTCTTTAGAAAAAGACAATAAGGTAGTGGGAGAGGCTATGAGTGATCAAACAGGCACTATAGTTTTAAATGCACTACAAAAAGGAAACTACAAATTAAAGGTATTAGAAGTAGGACAAACATTTAAAGCAGGTCAAGTATTTGATATAGCATTAAAAGAGGATAAAGAAAAGAAAGAATTTACCATCGAAAATAATATGGTAAAAATAACAAATGATAAAAAACAAAAAACTTATTATGAGGTTTATGACGGCTATACAGATAAATTATTGAAAAAACTTGAATCAAATGATAAAGGTGAATTGGTTTTAAATAGTTTAAAGTACGGTGCATATTATTTTGTAATGGGTGATAATAAATCAAATACTATAACAGTAGACAAAAAATTTGCAAATGCAACGGTGAATTTTGACAAGAACATGAAAGCTAAAGCTGTTCCAGTTGTGCAAGAAGATGATACTGTTGAAAAAGGCTTTATCGAAGGAGATAAAGACAGCGATAAAAAACTAGAACAAGAAATGGCTAATCAAGAAGTTAAATCAGAAAATAAATCAAAATCACCTATCAAAATAGTATTAGGAGCATTAGCCGTAGCATTAATAGGCGGCGGAGGATTCTTCTTATATAAGAAGAAAAAAGGAAACAATCAACATGATATAATGGATGATTTTGATTTATAAGCATTTAAAAAGGAGAGAGGATAATGACGGAATTAGATTTATCGCAATTCGATAATTTGCAACAAGAACAAATAGAACTAGGATTAGAACAAGGGCTTGATATTAGCGTTTATCTTAAACCAGAGTTTAATTGTTGGCAAATGAAACAAATAAGGTTAGGTCTTGAAGAAGGGCTTGATGTTAGTGTATATGCAAAACCCGAGTTTGATTATGAACAAATGTATCAAATCAGATGGGGGCTTGAAGATGGGTTGGATGTTTTGTTGTATGCAAAACCATGTTTTTCTAGCGGTCAAATGCAAGCATTAAGAGGTGGCTTGAAGCTTGGCCTTGATATTGGCTATTATTTAAATCCATCATTTTCCCAACAACAAATGTATGCTATTAATAGTGGCCTTTATTATGGAGTCGATGTCAGGGTTTATGCGGATCCTCGAATCGACTATAGACAAATGAATGAAATTTGTGAAGGGTTAAAGTCAGGTGTTAATGTTGGCATATACAGAAAGCCCGAATATAATGCTTTGCAAATGCGTGAAATCAGACTAGGTTTAGAAAAAGGACTTGATGTCAGTGTTTATGCTAAGCCAGAATTTGATGAATACCAAATGTCCCAAATTAGATATGGATTGGAGTCTTTTATAGATACAAGTGTATATGCAAAGCCTGAATTTAGTGGTGACCAAATGTATCTGATTCGTGGCGGGCTAGAAAAAGGGCTTGATCCAACTAAATTTGTAAATCCAGAATACGATTATGTCAAAATGTGGGGTATTCGAGATGGTTTTCATGTTGGTGATTAGCCATCTATTGTGAAATACAAAAAAAGGTAGCAGGTAAATCTGCTACCTTTTTCTAATTATATTTCTCTTTCAATTTCATCTTTATCTAATAGTTTTTCTTGTTCTAAAGATTTCTCATCAAACTCGTTACTAACACCGTAAAAGTCGTTATAATCCCTATAATCTATATAATCAAGGCTATTTTGATCTAGGTTATAGTCTTGCATATTGTCATAAATGTTTTGAAAGTTCTCTTCGATTTTTTCAGAAACATTTCTATTTTTTATTTCATAACAAACGCTGTCAATTTTATCCGTTAAATCTGTGTACTCTAATTTTGATATTTTGCCGCTATAAAAGTCATCACTTATTTTTTTTGATAGCTCGTCAATGCTAGAGTTAAAATCTTCTGTAATTGTTGATAATTCTTCTTTTAATTTTTCAAAATCTTCTAAATTAAAGTTTTCTTTAAGTTTTTCTAATAGTATTTCAACATTAGAAAGATTTTTTTGCAAATGTTCAAACTCAACAAACTCAATTTCGTTTTCATCTTTTGAATTTTCTATATCTTTATCGGGGTTTTCGTTTTTAATATTTTTGTTAATAGTATTTTGTAAATTGTCATAACTCTTTATGATATCAAAATCATCTTTTTCTATTGTGGAATAAGATTTTAATATTTCTTTATATTGGTCGTCTCTATTTCCTAAATTTGTTTGTTTGTTAATGTTTGACAGCTTTTGATTTAAGTAGGAAGTAACATTACCTAATGTTTTAAAAAATTCGTATGCTACTTTACTACCATTATTTAAATCTTCTACATATTGATTGTGCATAGCTTCTCCTTTTATGTTTATCTATTTATCATTATTATTATATATCTGTTTACGAATAAGCCATTTTAATGTTATTTATTTATCTATGACAGTTTTACTTGCCTTGCTTACGAGTATTTTGCAATTAATTAATTTCTGTGGGTATAACAAGGGTGAAAGGATGTGGTTAAGTTTTGAATAAAAAGGCAAGTAAATTTTTGTTTATAGTTTTTGCATTGTTAATGTTGTCACCTATAACGGGGTGCACTAAAAAAAACGTACCAAAAGAGAAAGAAATACAAAAAACAGAAGAAGATACACAATTTATGAGATTAAAAAGAGCTAAAGAAAGAAATGATAAAAAAAAGATTGAGGCTATTATGCAAGAAATAAACACTTCTCCTTCAAATACGATAAGCAGTAAGAAAGATAAAAACAAGACAAATGGTGAGAAAAAGAATAACAACAATAATAACATTCCTCTTCAAGAAAGTCCAAAACAGTTTGTGATAGATAACAAACAAAATATAAAGAAAAATGAGATAACAGATAAAAAGAATAATAAAGAACATGATTATGGAAGTATTGTAGTTAAAAAAGATGGAAAAGTTATAGAAGTGATAGAGGCTTCATCTCCTAATGTAATAAACGAATAGAGAGTAATAACATGGGTAAAAAAATATTTTTTTCGCTTGTTATATCTATATTAATCATATTGGGCTTATACAACTGTGAACAATTTATATCAAACACAAATAGCGATGAATATGTGAAAGAATTTTCGACACATAAAAATATAGATAGAAAAGAGGAAATAAGTGAAGAGAAATTTCAGCAAGTAACAACAATTATAGATAATGTTTCTTTGCAAAATATTAATAATGACTATGTTGGATGGTTAAAAATAGAAGGAACGCATATTGATACTCCTGTCATGAAATCTGATTACTACTTTCGAAAAAACATGAAAAAAAGATATTCATTAGCTGGTACTCCGTTTATTCCTAAATATGATCCTGAAAAGTCGATAAAACCTATATTCGGGCATAATTTAGGATACGGAAGAAAAGATGCCTTCCACGATTTAACAAATTATTCAGATAAACAATTTTACAACAATCATCAAACGGTATATTTTACAGAAAATAGAGTTAGTGGCAATAAATATAAGGTTGTAGCATTTTTAAATTATTCAACAGATAACAAATTTAACTATTTAGATGTCAACTTTAAAAATCCAAAAGATTTTGTTGAATGGAAAAACGAAATAAAAAAACTTTCGAAATTTTCAGATGACAATTTTGAAAATATTCAATACAACAGAGGCAAAATATTGATTTTATCAACGTGTCATTCTACAACATGGACTGATGACGGGATAAGATCAGTTCTAATATGCTACAGTCCAGAAAGGTTAAAAAATATTAATGTAGACTATTACAATAAATCTGACTTGTAATAGTCAATATGGCAAGAATAGTTTTAGTTTAGTGCGATTCTAAACCTTGCCAAAAATCAAATAGCCATGTTTGTAAAATTAAGGAGGTTTTTTAATGAACTTAAAAAATGGTATTAAAAAGATAGGAGCTAGCTTAGCTTTATCAGCTTTGCTTTTGACATCAGTTGTTCCTATTAATTCATTTGCAGCAGATACACAACCTATGTACACGATTAATATAAAGGCTGCAAACAACGAAACTGATGGAGCAGAATATGAAGTAATTAGAACGAAAAAGATTCTAGAAACAGGTGAAGCAATAAACGAAAAATCACCAGTTTCAATTCAAAAAGTTGTTTTGAAAAATGGATCAGCACAAGTTAAGGTAAACCAAAAAGGAATATATCAATTAAAGCCAATCAGACGTGCAGCAGGACATTTACTAGATATAAGAACAGATGGCAAAACAGCACAAGTTGAATTTCCTAGAATTGAAAATGGTGTTGAGTCAAAAAACCAAACATTTGAATTCCAAACAAAAACTAGACCGTTAAATATCGGTGCAGAATTTATCAAATATGGCGATGATTCAATTAGTCCTTTGGAAAATGTTACATTCGAATTAAGACAAACTCATAAACCTAAAACAATAGGTAATGATAATAAGGTTACCGAATGGGAAACTATTCCAAAAGAAACGCAAGATAAAAATAAGAAAACTTATACAACTAAAGCCGATGGTAAAGTTATATACAATAATCTACCAGAAGGTAAATATGAATTAGTTGAAACAGTTTCAGCAGAAAAACACGAAGTTAATAAAAATCTTAATACATTTACGGTTACACAAGAAAACAATAAACCTGTAATTAAAGATTCTACAATAACAAATGTAAAAAAATTGGTAAACTATCTTTCACCAGTTCCAGAAAAAAGAATAGTGGAACCAAAAGGAGAAGTTTTAGAAAACACAATCAACGTGGAAACACCTTACATGTATAATCTGAAAGTAAAAGCTCCAACAGATATTAAAGAATATACAATATTTAAAATGAAAGATAAATTAGATGATAGATTGCAATTATTAGACGTTTTATCAGTAACACAAGATGGTAATGATAAGCTTAATGTTGTTACAAAAGAAGAATTAGCTAAAATCGTTACAATTAAAGGCAATGAATTAACTGTAGATTTACAATCTAAAATCAAAGATTTAGAACCAGGGAAAATGATTAATGTATATGTAAAAGCAAAGGTTAAGGGAGCTGTTGTAACAAAAGTAACAATCGAAAATGATTATGATCTATTCTATAACAATGGTAAAGACGGTCAACCAGGTGTAGAACATAAGAAAACATCAAACAAAACAAAAACAACTCCACATTTTGGTTCTGTAAAATTTGTTAAAACTCAATCTGATGGTAAAACTCCACTTGATGGTGCTACATTTAGAATTTTCAGATTAGATACTGAAAAACCATTTGTACCAATTAAGCCAGGAGACAAAACTACTGAAACAATTAAATTCCAAAATGTTAAGAACTTAAAAGATGCTCAAACATCAAAAGCGTTTGTTTTACCAAGCACAGCTAAAGAATACGCAGATATAGTTACAGCTAAAGATGGTGTTGTAGAATTTAAGAACTTACCATACGGAAAATATGTTGTATATGAAATTAAATCACCTGCAAATTATAGAATTAAAGAAGATTCTATACCTTTCACAATTAATGAAAAAACGGAAACTATAACATTACAAAATGTAAAGAATTATAAAACAGAAGAAAATATTCCAGGAACAGGTACTAAAGGTGCGATGATATTTGCCGCTATTGGTATTGGTTTATTAGCAGCAAGTTACTTTGTGGTTAAAAGACAAGAAAGAAAAGCATTACAATAAAATTTTAGAAATCCTAGACATAAGTCGTGAAAAATAGTAAAAAGTATATAGAAAATAACGCGATAATCTCGGAGGTTAATTATGAAAAAAACAAAATCAAATATTTTATCAAAAATATTGTTGGCATTGGGGGTTATCGTGCTTTTAATTCCTATAGGGTTAAATATTAAGTATAAGATTAATAATAGAATAGTTATAAAATCATTTAAATCACAAGAAGTTAAAAAGACTAAAAGTAGTAAAGATAATACTAATCTCGATAATGTTATAAGAGGAAAGGGCAAAAACGAGTTACTAGAAAAAGATACTCCGATAGGTATAATTAATATTCCAAAGATAAAAGAAGAAATACCTATATATAAAGATACAAAAGGTATGCTAGATTTAAATTTGGATAGAGGTGTTGTTTTATTATCAAGAGACACAATGTTAAAAGGTAATAATGAACAAATATATAAACACAAAACAGATGAGGTTTTGTCTTTAGACCCGAATCAAAACGCAAACATGGTATTAACAGGTCATAGAGGCACTTTAAATACTAATCAAAATATCTTTAAAAATTTAGACAAACTTGAAAAAGGCGATAAATTTTATATTGATAATGGCAAAAAACTGCTAGAGTTTAAGGTATATGAAATAAAGGTAATAGAACCTAAACAAGGTAATTTAATATACAATGAAAAGCCATTTAATCAATCAACTTTAGTAACTTGTACGCCTTATCTTATAAACAATAAAAGATTAATAATATCTGGAGGATTATCAAAAATAACAGATAATACTGATGAGAAGATTTTAAACGAAATCAACAAAAACAAATCTAAATTTCTTTTTAATACTTTTTTATTAGCTAATTCTATTAATCTTTTAATAATAATAATTTTAATTTGTTTAGTAATGAGCTTTTTTATTAAAAGAAGAAAGTCCAAAAAAACTAGGAGGTAAAATGTTTAAAATTAACAAAAAATTAATTTGTACAGTAGTAGCTGTAACATTTTGCTTTTCGCTTAGTTTTTCTCCAATAAATAAATCTTTTGCACAAGATACAAAGGATTTGGAGAAAACTAAAATCACAGAAGATGTTAAAGATAAAAAGCTAAATAAAGATGATACAATTTATCATACAAATAAAATAAAGTTTACAGCAACAACATCTAGTGGAAAAGCATTAAACTCTGGTATTTGGGTTATCAAAGATAAAAATAATAATGTAATTGATACATTTAAAGTATCGAAAAACTCATATATTTTTACAAAAACATTGCCTAACGGTGAATTTTTGTTTCAACAAAAAACACCACCTAAAGGTTATATGAAGGATAATAAAGTTTTGACTATAAAAACTCCAATACCAGTAAAACACAAGGGTGACGTTTTTGAGGTTTACCCAAAAACAACAAAAGAAACTCCAAAAGAATCAAAAGAAACTCCAGGAGAATCAACAGATATATATAAAACAGGAGGTATCGATTTAAAATACCTTTTGGGAGCAATAGCTTTAATTTTCCCTATTGTATTTTTAGTTGTTAATTCGAACAAGAAAAAGGTAGGTGAAAAATAATGGATATGTTTAAGAAAATCAGTAAAACTTTTATAACTTTTTTATTAACATTAATGCTAATTTTCCAATCAGTAATAACCTCATTTGTTGGAGCTACAACGTCTTTTGCGGGTAAAGAACAAAATCTAGCAACAATTACTATAGAAAGTACAAAAAATGGGACTTTGTTATTTGAAAAAACAAACAGCAAATCAATAACAGATAAAAAGGGTTCAAATATAAAAGTGTTGGTTAAGCCAAAGTTTGGATATGAGGCAAAGTCTATTAAATTGGAAACAAAGGATAATAAAATCTTAGATTTACCAGTTCAAGAAGGCATAGCAAATGTTCCGATTATCAATGATGCTAAAATTTCGGCAACCTTTACAAATTCTAACAATCAACCAGTTCAAATTAAAGAAGAAATAACTAATGAAATTTCTAACTCAAATATAGAAATAGAGAAAAAAGAAAATAAAAAGGCTGATGAAGAGGATAAAAGAGATGCCAAAAGCAAAGATAACATCAAGGATTCAAAGATAATTGCTGAAATTCTTTTGAAAGCAGATAGAACAAAAGTAGGTCAAGGTACTAGTGTAATTGCCAAGGACATTGTAACAGTTGCAAATACAGTAATTGACATGAGAAAGACTAAATCTAGAAATCTTGATGAATTATGGGAAGATAGAGATGGCGATGGAATATCAGATGATTGGAAAGCTGTAGAGGCACAATTTGACGGGATTATTCCGTTGTATGAAGTAAATGAAAAGGCTGATTATTATGTAGCTAAGCCTAATTTAGCAAAAATAGAAAACTCACAACTATTACAATATATAATCGCTGATTCAAACCATTCAGGAACAATTTTAAATACTGTTATTTATGAAAAAGAAACTGGATTATTGTACGTTCCAAAAAATATATTATATCCAAAGGATTTCAAAGACAAACAAGATAAAAACAAAAACGATGTTAGACTTGGAAGAGTACGTATCCAATTTTTATTAGGAATTAATAATGACATTGATAAAACGAAAACGGATGTAGATGTAACAATTGAAAAAAATAAATCTGTAAAAGGAGATATAGTATCTAGAGGTAAAGCAAAAATAAATACTATGTCTAGCGATACAAAGATAATAATAGCAAAAGATACAGAATCAAGAAATTCAATTAAAGCGAATTCTATAGACGAAATACGTGTTAATGGTCATGAAATAAAGTTGAATGATGTAACTTATTATGAAAAAGAAGGGGTATTAGAAATACCATTAAAACCTACACAGGCTGATTCAATTGAAATTAAAATGTCTAATTCGTTCGTGAAGAATATATCTAACACAATTGGGTCGCTAATGGCATTTGTAAAGCCATTGGTTTCTTTTGCTGGTAATCCCTCAAAAAAAATCGAAAAAGTAATTTACTTTTCGTCAACACCAAGAAAAGGTGATTATTGGCATTTAAGTGGGGCAAGTAATACTAGAAATGTAAATGATTATGGTGCGAGATTCCCAGAGCCTTCTTATGAAACGACATATGCTACCAACACTTATAGTGATTCAGAATATAGAACTACTCAAACGGTTAAGATGATTTTGCAAAATCAACTTTCGCAAGCAGACGCTGATAGAATTAGTAAAGAAATGGGTAATGAAAAAGGAACACAGTATTATACAAGAAACTCTTATGTTAATACTCAACGAGCAACAGGTTCAGGAAATGCTGACATGATTATAAAGCAAGGTTTTGGTTTAAGTCTAAACTGTGCTCACGCAGGCGTTAACGACAAATTAGTTTGGGATCCAACATTCCATGCTGCTGGTGTAAGAAAGGATAATCATGGGATTATGGTTAGACTGCTTGACACAGATGGTAAATCTTGGGCTTTATTTGCAGCAGTTTCCCCGTCTCAAAGTACGCAAGCAGGTTACGGATTCTTTGGAGCAAATATTGAAATAATACCCCCAACCGAAAAAACTTATGGTTTTTCTATAGAGAAAACTGATAAAAGTAATGGCGAAAATTTAAGTGGTGCAACATTTAAAGTTGAGCCTATATCTGTTTCTGGTACTAATCCTGGAATTATATCTAAAACTACTGGATATGACGGTAAAGTATCTTTTACTGGATTACCAAGTGGAACTTATAGAATTTCGGAAGTAAGTGCACCAAGCGGTTATTCAAGAATAACAGATACAAAAACAATTACTTTGCCTGGTGATGCAAACAAGACTTATAATTTCCAAAATGTTCCAGATATTCCAGAAGGTGGAACAGTAAAATTAAAAAAGACTGATGCAACAACAGGTCTTCCAATAAAAGGAGCTAAGTTTGAACTTAACATAAAGTACTCTGATGGAAGCGTATATTATATTCCAGTATATGGTTATTCAGGAAATTATAAAGAAGACCATTCATCACTTAGATTTAGAGAAATGGAAACTGATGCTAATGGTGAAATAGAAGTTAAAGTAGACAAATCAGGATCAGAATATAAATATTATTTTACAGAGACAACACCGGCTCCAGGTTATCAATTACCTACAAATAATAAAACAAATGAAGATTGGATAATACATGGTGGAACTGAAAGATTTGAGATGACGAATAGAAAAACGCCAAAAGACGGAACGGTAAAACTCAAAAAGACTGATGCAGCAACAGGTCTTCCGATAAAAGGTGCTAAGTTTAAACTAAGACAAATAATGTCTGACAAAGTCGTAACAGTTCCAGTAATTGGATATACTGGAAATTATGAAGAAAATTATTCCTCAACAAAGTTTTATGAAATGGAGACAGACTATAACGGCGAAATAGAAGTCAAAGTAAGAGATACAGGTATTTCTAATAAATACTATTTTGAAGAAACAACGCCTGCCCCTGGATATCAAAAACCGTCTAATAATAAAACTAAAGAGGATTGGGTAATAGATGGTGGAACCGAAACCTATGAGATGACTAATACAAAAACACCAGAGCCAGAAGATGGTGTCATAAGAATAACGAAAAAAGACATGAAAACTGGCGATGTTTTATCAGGAGTAGTATTTGAGTTATTAGATAGCAATAAACAAGTAATAAAGACAGCAACAACAAATTCATATGGTATAGCTGAATTTACAGGCTTAAAGGTTGGAAATTACTATGTAAGAGAAAAGTCTACAAAGGCAGGATATATATTAAAGACTGATTTGGAACAAGCTAGAATAACGAACACATACAAAACAGATAATCTTACAATTTACAATGAAAAAACACCAGATGATGGGGTCATAAAAATAACAAAGAAAGACCGAAAAACAGGAGATGTTTTATCAGGAGTAGTATTTGAGTTATTAGATAGCAATAAACAAGTAATAA